>NZ_JAPWHT010000445.1:0-8442 GCF_027270795.1 Streptomyces sp. ActVer | reverse complement strand
CCCTCGCGCGCTTCAGGGCGGGCGACCCGCGCCTGCCCGCGAGCGCGCTGGTGGCGGCGCTGGCGACGCACCCGGAACCGGTCCTCGCCGCGTTCGGCGACCGTCTGCGCGAGCCGGACACGGGCGAGGCGCTGCGCACGCTCGCCGAGGTCACCACACCCGCGCTGGCCCGCCGCGTCGCCGTGCTCGTACGGGATGTCGTGGAGCGGCGTCCGGAGGCGGCCGCGCATGTGGCGGCGTACGTCGACCGGCGGCTTGAGCACGGACCCGCCGCCCGTTCCGTGCTGTATCCCCTGGTCACCGGGCTGCTCGACGGGGGCAGGCCGCAGCTGCGGGCCGCGCTCGCCGAGGTGTTCGCGGCACCCGGCACGCCCGTGGCCCATCCGCTGCGCCGCGAGTTCCTGGATCTGCTGCTGACGCGCGAGCACGACCCGGTGGTCCTCGACGCGCTCGTACGGGCCGCCGCGGAGGGCGCGGCCCGCAGCGTGTCCCGCAGCGGTGAGGAGCACACCCGTGCGCTGGTCCACAGCGCCGGCCTCCTGCTCGTCCGCACCCCGGACGGCGCCACCGTCTTCGACCGGGCCCTGCTCGACCAGAGCCGCCGGATTCCCGGCTTCGCCGCCCTGGTCGCCGGCTGGCTCACCGACGCTCCCGAGGACTGGTCCACCCTGGTCGGCCCCAGCACGCGGCGCATGATCGAGAACCTGACGGGAGCACGGGTTCCGGTGTGACCGCGCGCGCTCCACGGCCACCACGTGCCCCCTGTCACAGCGCCCCATGCCGATGCGGGCCGAGCGGACCCGGCATGGCACTCTTAGAGCTGCGTAATGAGGCAGACACGGACACGGGTTCGACGAGGAGCGGTCACAGTGCAGCGCTGGCGTGGCTTGGAGGACATCCCCCAGGACTGGGGGCGCAGCGTCGTCACCATCGGCTCGTACGACGGGGTGCACCGCGGACACCAGCTGATCATCACGCATGCCGTGGAACGGGCGCGTGAGCTGGGCGTCCCGTCAGTGGTCGTCACCTTCGACCCGCACCCGAGCGAGGTCGTGCGTCCCGGCAGCCACCCGCCCCTGCTCGCCCCGCACCACCGCCGCGCCGAGCTGATGGCCGAGCTGGGCGTCGACGCGCTGCTCATCCTGCCCTTCACCACCGAGTTCTCGAAGCTGTCGCCCGCCGACTTCGTGGTGAAGGTCCTGGTCGACAAGCTGCACGCCAAGGCCGTCGTCGAGGGCCCCAACTTCCGCTTCGGCCACAAGGCCGCGGGCAACGTCGCCTTCCTCTCCGAGCAGGGCAAGACGTACGACTTCGAGGTCGAGGTGGTGGATCTCTACGTGACCGGTGAAGCCGGGGGCGGCGAGCCCTTCTCCTCCACCATGACCCGGCGGCTGGTCGCCGAGGGCGATGTCGAAGGGGCACGCGAGATTCTCGGGCGCCCGCACCGCGTCGAGGGCATCGTCGTGCGCGGCGCCCAGCGCGGCCGTGAGCTGGGCTTCCCCACGGCGAACGTCGAGACGCTCCCGCACACCGCGATCCCCGCCGACGGCGTCTACGCCGGCTGGCTGCACGCGCAGGGCGAGGCGATGCCCGCGGCGATCTCCGTCGGGACGAATCCGCAGTTCGACGGGACCGAGCGCACGGTTGAGGCGTACGCCATTGATCGGGTGGGGCTTGATCTGTACGGGTTGCACGTTGCCGTGGATTTTCTGGCCTTTGTGCGGGGGCAGGCGAAGTTCGAGTCCATCGAGGCGTTGCTTGAAGCGATTTCCGACGACGTCAAGCGGTCGCGGGAGTTGATCGAGGCCTACGACGGCGGGCGGTAGTTGCCCCGGCCCGCCGCGTTGTTGGTTCGCCGTGGCGGTGGGTGTTCGGGTGCGGCGCCGTCGTGGCTTGTCGCGCAGTTCCCCGCGCCCCTGAAGGGGCGCCCCTACCGCACCGCAGATGCCCTCGCCCAGTGGCATGCCACCTGTGCGCCGCCTCCTCCGTCCAGTACCGGTAGGTCCTCGGCTCGGCATGCGTTCGCGACGCCTGCTCGTTCGGCCTCGCCGGTTGCCAGGATCTGGCAGCGGGCGTGGAAGCGGCAGCCGGTGGGGATGCGGGACGGGTCCGGGGGCTCGCCGGTGAGGACGACCGGGTCGCCGGGGGCCTCGGGAGGACCGACAACAGGGCCTGGGTGTAGGGGTGCTGAGGGGCTGTCAGAACGTCTTCCACCGCTCCCGTCTCGACGATCCTGCCCAGGTACATCACCGCGACGCGGTCCGCGATGTTCCACGCGAGGCCCAGGTCGTGGGTCACCACCAGGGCGGACAGGCCGAGTTCGGAGCGCAGTCGCAGGAGCAGGGCCAGGATCTCGCCGCGTACCGACGCGTCCAGGGAGGCCACCGGCTCGTCGGCGACGATGAGTTCGGGCTCCAGGACGAGCGCGCCCGCGATGACCACACGCTGGCGCTGGCCGCCCGAGAGCTCGTGCGGGTAGCGCAGGAAGAAGCGCTCAGGGGGGCGGAGTCCCGCCCGGGAGAGGGCCGCTCCGACCGCCTCGCGCTCGTCGCCCGCGTATCGGTGGATGCGCAGGCCCTCGGCCACCGCGTCGTACACCGTGTGCCGGGGGTTGAGCGAGCCGCTCGGGTCCTGGAGGACCAGTTGGACGCGCTTGCGGTACGCCTTGAGGGCGCGCGAGGAGTAGTCGAGGGGGCGGCCCGCGAAGGTGACACGGCCTGCGGTCGGTGGGACGAGACCGAGGAGCGAGCGCGCCAGGGTGGTCTTGCCGCAGCCCGACTCGCCGACCAGGGCGACGATCTCACCGGCCCGGATGTCGAGGTCCACTCCGTCGACGGCCCGCGCCCGGGCGGTGTCGCCGCGCCGGGCGGGGAACGTGACGTGCAGGCCCTCGGCGCTCAGCAGGGGAGCGGAGGGTGCCGGGGGTACCGAGGGGACCGTCGCGGTCGTCGTCATCAGGTGGTCCTCGCTTCTTCCGCCACGGCCACGGGGCCCACGTGTACGCAGGCCGCCCTGCGGTCCGGAGCCGCCGACCGCAGCGCCTGGTCCTCCGCGGCACACGAGTCCAGCGCCACCGCGCACCGCGGATGGAACGTACAGCCGCCCGGGAGGGCCGCGGGATCCGGTGGATCACCGGGCAGCCCGCGCGGCGCGAACCGCGACCCGGCGTCCCCGATCCGCGGGAAGGCCGCGGACAGCGCCTGTCCGTACGGGTGTTGGGCGTCCTCGTACACCTGCCGGGCCGGGCCCTCCTCCACCACCCGCCCGGCGTACATCACCGCGAGCCGGTCGCAGGTGTCGGACAGCACCGCCAGGTCGTGGCTGATCATCATGAGCCCCAACTCCTGCTCGGAGACCAGCTGTTGGATCAGCCGCAGGATCTGCGCCTGGATCATCACGTCGAGCGCGGTCGTCGGTTCGTCGGCGACGACCAGGCGGGGATCGCAGGCCAGGGCCATGGCGATCATCACGCGCTGGCGCTGGCCGCCGGACAGTTCGTGCGGATACGCGGACGCGCGCGCCGCCGGAAGGCCCACCTGCTCCAGGAGTTCGCCGGCCTTCTTCCGCGCGCCCGCCGGGGTCGCCTTCCTGTGCAGCAGGATCGGCTCGGCGATCTGGTCGCCGACGCGGTGCACGGCGTTGAGGGAGTGCATCGCGCCCTGGAACACGATCGAGGCACCGGCCCAGCGGACCGCCCGGACCCGCCCCCACTTCATGGTCAGTACGTCCTCGCCGTCCAGGAGGATCTCCCCGGTCACCCGGGTCCCGGCCGGCAGCAGCCGCAGCAGTGCGAGCGCCAGAGTGGACTTGCCGCAGCCCGACTCGCCCGCGATGCCGACCTTCTGGCCCGCGTTCACGGTGAGGTTCACCCCGCGCACGGCGGCCACTCCTCCGGCGTACGTCACCTCCAGGTCCCGTACGTCCAGCAGGGGTTGTGCGGTCGGAGTGCTCGGCGTCTTCAACGGGTCACCCCCAGCTTGGGGTTGAGGACGGACTCGACCGCGCGCCCGCACAGTGTGAAGGCGAGGGCCACGACGGCGATCGCGATGCCCGGCGGCACGAGGTACCACCACTTCCCGGCGCTGACCGCGCCCGCCTCGCGCGCGTCCTGGAGCAGACCGCCCCAGGAGACGACCGTCGGGTCGCCGAGGCCGAGGAACGCGAGCGTTGCCTCGGCGAGGATCGCGGAGGAGATGATCAGGGTCGTCTGCGCCAGCACAAGGGGCATGACGTTGGGCAGGACGTGCCGGGACATGACGTGCCAGTGGCCGCCGCCGAGCGCCCTGGCCCGCTCGATGTACGGCCGGGACTCCACGCCGAGGGTCTGCGCACGCACCAGCCGTGCCGTCGTCGGCCAGGTCGTGACACCGATCGCCAGGATGATCGTGCCGAGCGAGCGGGACATCACGGTCGCCAGCGCGATCGCCAGGACCAGCGTCGGCATGACCAGGAACCAGTCCGTGATCCGCATCATCACCGTCGCGTACCAGCCGCGGAAGTGCCCGGCGGTGATACCGATGAGCGCGCCGATCGCGACCGAGAGGACGGCCGCCAGCAGCCCGACAAGGAGGGAGACCCGCGCCCCCCACACCAAGAGCCCGAGCAGACTGCGCCCGAACTGGTCGGTGCCCAGCGGGAATTCGACGCTCGGGCTCTCCATGGGCCGCCCCGGCGCGTTCGTCACGCTCTGCACGTCCGAGCCCACGGTCAACTGCGCGGTGAGCGCGATCAGCGCGAAGAGAGCGAGGGCGGCCAGACCGAAGACGCCCGCCCGATGGGTGCGGTACCGCTGCCAGAAGCGGGCGGCGGAGCGGCGGCGGCGCTGCCACGCGAGTGCGCGGGGACCGGCCTTCTGCGGCGAGGGGGCTTCGGAGGGAGCCACCGGGGGAGGCGCCTCGGTGGTCATCGGCTCGTCCGGGTCCGTCGTCGTCATCGGCCCACCCTGGGGTCGAGCAGCGGATAGATCAGGTCGGCGAGCGTGTTCATCACGATCACCGCGGCGGCGAAGACGAAGAACAGCCCCTGCACCAGCGGCAGATCGGGCACGCTCAGCGCCTGGTAGAAGAGCCCGCCGAGGCCCGGCCAGGAGAAGACCGTCTCGACCAGGATCACGCCCGCGACGGTCCGGCCGAGGTTGATGAAGATCAGCGTCATCGTCGGCAGCAGTGCGTTCGGCACGGCATGGCGACGGCGTACGAGATCGTCCCGCAGGCCCTTGGCCCGGGCCGTCGTCAGATAGTCGCTGCCCATCTCGTCGAGCAGCGCCGAGCGCGTGACCAGCAGCGTCTGCCCGTACTCGACCGCGACCAGCGTCACGACGGGCAGGACCAGATGATGGGCGACATCGAGGACGTACGCGAAGCCCTGTTCGTCGCCGGACTCCATGCCGCCCGTCGGGAAGAGACCGGGGACCGGCCCGATGCCCACCGCGAAGACGATGATCAGCAGCAGCCCCAGCCAGAACGACGGGATGGAGTAGAGGGTCAGCGCCAGACCGGTGTTGAGCCGGTCGCCGAGCCGGCCGTTGCGCCAGGCCGCCCGTGTGCCGAGGAAGACGCCGAGGGCCGTGTAGAGCACGAACGACGTGCCCGTGAGCAGCAGCGTGTTCGGCAGGGCCTCGGTGATCTTGTCGATGACGGGCGCCCGGAACTGGTACGACGTACCGAGATCGCCGGTCAGCGCCTTGCCGCAGTAGTCCGTGAACTGCTCCCACATGGGCAGATCGAGCCCGAACTCCCGTCGGTACGCGGCGAGTTGTTCGGCCGAGACCTGCCGCCCGCCGGTCATGAACTTCACCGGGTCGCCGGGGATCAGCCGGAAGAGGAAGAAGCTCGTGACGAGGACGGCGAGCAGCGAGACGGCCGCGCCGCCCAGCTTGCCCGCCACGTACCGCGGATATCCGGCGGTGGTGCGCGCCCACGGTCCGCGCGCCGACGGACCGGCCGGGGCCGGACCGTCGGTCTTCCCGACCAGAGAGGGTGTCGCTTCAGCGGTCATGAACGGTTCTCAACTCTCGATCACTCCCGACTGGCTGGCTGTGCGCGGTACCGGGCCGCTACTCGCGGTCCTCGGCGGTCGCGCGGTGGCGCATCGCGAAGAACGCCCCGAGACCCGCCAGGACGACGACACCCGCGACGATGCCGATGATGACGCCTGTCTGGCTGGAGTCGTCGGAGGACTCGCTGGCGGCGGCCGGAGTCGCCGACCACCAGCTCCAGTAGCCGTCCTGGCCGTAGATGTTGCCCGCAGCCTCCGGCATCTTCGTGATCGACGCGATCTGGTCGGTGCGGTAGGCCTCGACCGCGTTCGGGTACGCCATGACGTTCATGTACCCGGTGTCGTACAGCCGCGACTCCATCCGCTTGACGATCTCCGCCCGTTTGGCGGGGTCGTACTCGGCGAGCTGCTGCGCGTACAGCTCGTCGAACTTCTTGTCGCAGATGAAGTTGTCGGTCGCGCCGATGTCCTTGGGTGTCGCCGGGAGCGCGGAGCAGGTGTGGATGGAGAGGACGAAGTCGGGGTCGGGGTTGACGGACCAGCCGTCGAAGGCGAGGTCGTACTCGCCCGCCAGCCAGGGATCGCTCACGTTGTCCCGGCAGTCGAGCTCGACGCCGATGCCGAGCTTGCCCCACCACTCCTGCAGGTACTTCCCGACCGCCTTGTCCTGCGGGTCCGTCGCGTGGCAGAGGACGCGGTAGGTGACCGGCTTGCCGTTCTTGCCGACGAGCTTGCCGTCACCGTTCTTCGGATAGCCCGCCTCCTTGAGGAGCTGGGCCGCCTTCTCCGGGTCGTACGTGATCTTCTGGCCGTCGGACGGCTGCCAGTAGTACGTGGAGAAGCGCGGCGGGATGTAGCCCTCGCCCTCCTGCGCGTGGCCCTGGAAGACCTTGTCGACGACGGTCTGGCGGTCCACGGCCATGAACAGGGCCCGACGGACCCTCTGGTCGAGCAGCGACGCGTGGCCGTCGCCGAACTTCTCGCCGTCCTTCGACTGCGCCCCCGGGTTGGTGGCGAGCGCGTAGAAGCGACGCCCCGGCGCGTCGTTGACCGTGACGTCCGCCTGGCCCTTCAGCGCCGCCGCCTGCGCGGGGGTGAGCCCGGAGACGAACGACACCTCGCCCTTCTGCAGGGCCGCGACCGCCGCGTCACCGTCCTTGTAGTACTTGAACACCAGCTCGTCGAACTTCGGGGCCCCGCGCCAGAACGACTTGTTGGGCTTCAGCCGTACGTAGCTGTCGGCCTTGTAGCCCGTGAGGATGAACGGGCCGTTGCCGACGACGGGGAAGGACTTGTCGTTGTTGAACTTCGAGAAGTCGTCGACCTTCTCCCAGACGTGCTTCGGCACGATCGGCACGTCCAGCGCGGCCATGGTGGCCTGCGGCTTCTTCAGCTCGATGACGAGCTTCGTGGGGCTCGGGGCGGTGACCTTCCTGAAGTTCGCGACGAAGCTTCCGTTCGCGGTGGCCGCGCCCTCGTCGGTCATCATCGTGTTGAACGTCCACGCCGCGTCCTCGGCGGTGGCCTGCTTGCCGTCGGACCACTTGGAGTTGTCGCGGATCGTGTAGGTCCAGGTGAGCTTGTCCGCGGACGGCTCCCACTTGGTGGCAAGACCCGGGACCGCGTGGTTGTCCTTCGGGTCGTAGTTGGTCAGGTACTCGTACGTGAGCCGGTGCATGCTCGTACTGACCAGCCGCGCCGCGAGGAACGGGCTCAGCGAGTCGACGCTCTGCGCCACCGCGACCGTCAGGACCTTCTTGCCGTCGGCCTCGGCCTGTTGGGGCGCCGGGTTGAGCGGGGTCACGAGACCGACCGTGAGGGTGAGGGCCGCGGCGCCGGCGGCCGCGAGGAGGCGGAGGACCGTGCCTCTCGCGCCGTACTCGTCGTGTGTGTCCATGGGTCGCTGACCTCGCGTCATCACTCGCACGGAGATGGGCTGTTGCACTGCTCGAACCGGTGACCGCGGCCGGGCAGATGTGAGTGTCTATCAGCGCCGGTCGGCACGCGTCAACGGCCGGGGAACCCCGTGTGGCCTGCGGAAATAACGAGTTGACGCGGATTTCACGGTCATTGGTTCAGACCGGTGAAGGGGCCCTGGTCGGAGCGTGGCGGTAGAGAACGTGGCTGGTGCGGTGGCGTTTTGGGCCGCGGTGGGCGGGGCGCGTCCGGGAGGTGTCCGGGGGTACGCGAAGGGCCCGCGCCGTGACTTACCGGGCGGGCCCTTCGGGGTGGAACGGGAGCGGCGAGTTCGGCCGTATGGGTTACGGGTGACGCCGGTTACTGGTGGGGCGGCGGAGGCGGCGGGGTCTGACCCTGGGGGGCCTGGGGAGCCGGAGGGTCCTGGACGCCCTGGTCCGCCTGCGGGGGCTGGTAGGGCTGACCCGGCTGGAATTGCTGGCCCGGGGCCGGCGCGGGGGCGTTGGGGTTGAAGGGCTGGCCGGGGGC
>NZ_JAPWHT010000444.1:0-8444 GCF_027270795.1 Streptomyces sp. ActVer | reverse complement strand
GCGAGACGGCCGGGACCACCGTGGCGGCCGTCTCGCCGCTCTCCGCCGCCGACGCCGTGCCGGTCAACGAGGACCCGGCCAGCACGGGCGCGCTCAGCAGGGCGACGGCCGCCGCGGCGACGGCTCGTCTTCGCACCCTGGACGTTCCTGGCACTCTGCTCCGCATCAACTGCTCATCTCCTTCTTCTCTTCTTTCCGCGGACTCGAAAAGACCTAAAAAAGGAGGGACGTCCTCCCCCGTGGGACGCCCCTCCTGAAGGCTGCGCAGCCTTCCCCCGCATCAGAATGTCTGTCACTCCTGGGGCTGTCGTTAGGTGTGAGTCCACAGATCCTGCGCTCTGCGTCTACTCCGCCTGCTCCGTCTGCTCCGGCGAGGAAAGAGCCTGGAGCCGGTACTCCTTGGGCGTGAGCCCGTACGCGGTACGGAAGGCGCGGGCGAAGTCGGAGGCGCGCGGGAGACCCCAGCGGGCGGCGACGGTGTGGATCGGGACGGCGCGCAGCGCGGGGTCCGCCAGGTCGCGCCTGGCACCCTCCAGCCGCAGACGGCGGATCCAGGCCGCGACCGTCTCGACCTCGCCGTCCTCGCCCGGCGCCTGTTCCTGGAAGAGCCGGTGCAGATAGCTGACGGAGATGTGGTGTGCGGCGGCGATCACCGGCGGTGTCAGCTCCGGGTCGTGCAGGTTCTGCCGGATGAACGCCCGTATGTGCGCGGTCATGGCCCGGTGCCGGGTCTCCGGCGGCAGGGCGTCCTCCGCATTGAGCACCTGGGCGAACCAGGCCGAGAGGAGATCGATCAGGACCGTACCCAGGCGCGGTGCGTCGGACGGCTGGAGGAAGTCGGCCTGCCGGTCGAGGCCGATGAGGAACTCCGTCAGCAGCGAGCCGGTCCCCTCCCGTCCCGACAGCCGCCGGCCCAGCAGTTCCCGGACCCGGTCCGGCGGCAGGGGCAGCAGTGCCTTGGGGAAGTCCACGGCCACGCCCGTGACCAGGCGGCGGTCCCCGTCGTGCGGCGGTCGCACCTCGTACGGCTCCGAGGTGTCGGTCACCCACAGGTCGCGTGGGCCGTACAGGTCGGCCCGTCCGATGTGGTCGACCCCCAGCCCACCGCCGAGCACCAGTGACAAGTGGTACATCTCGGGGTCGCACTGCCGCACCATCTTCTCGGTCCGCCGGAACCTCGTCGGCACCACCGACACCGGCCACACCATCGCGGGCCCCAGCTCCAGCAGGCGCTGTTCCGCCCAGAAGTCGGCGGCGTGGTCGCTGGTGATGTCGCTCGGTGCGATCGCCCGGTGGACCAGCTCACGCCAGTAGTCGAACCTGTGCTCCGCAGGCACGTCCTCGCTCCGGAACACCGTCCCGATCATCCCGCCCCGTCCCTCCCCGGCCGCCGGGCACGCTGCCGCCCAATTCCGCCCGTGCGGAGGGTACTTCAATCTTCATACGGTGCATTCGGGTGCCTTGGGAAGCCGACTCGGGCCGTGCCGGCGCCGCCCTCAGATCCCCGCGCCCGTCCGCCGCAGCACCCGCAGCGAATCCGTCACCGAGACCTCCGTGAACGCGCCCGACTCCAGCGCCCGCAGATACACGCGATACGGGGCCTGCCCGGTGAACTCGTCCACCGGGTCGGGGAACACGTCGTGGATGAGCAGCAGCCCGCCCTCGGCGACATGGGGCGCCCAGCCCTCGTAGTCGCCGGTCGCGTGCTCGTCGGTGTGGCCCCCGTCGATGAAGACGAGGCCGAGAGGGGAGTTCCAGAAGGCGGCGATCTGAGGCGAGCGGCCGACGACGGCGACCACATGGTCTTCCAGACCCGCCCGGTGGAGCGTACGGCGGAAGGTCGGGAGCGTGTCCATGACGCCGAGTTCCGGGTCGACCGTCGCCGGGTCGTGGTACTCCCAGCCCGGCTGCTGCTCCTCGCTGCCGCGGTGGTGGTCGACGGTGACCGCCGTGACACCGGCCTCACGCGCCGCACCGGCCAGCAGGACCGTGGAACGCCCGCAGTAGGTCCCGACCTCCAGCAGCGGCAGCCCCAGCCGCCCCGCCTCGGCGGCAGCTTCGTACAACGCCAGCCCTTCCCCGACGGGCATGAACCCCTTGGCACCCTCAAAGGCAGCGAGAATCTCGGGCTTGGGCGCGGCGGGCATGGGGTTCCTCCAGGTCGTACGGGTGTCCGGGCGCCCCATGGTGGCACCACACCCCGGCCCCTTGAGAGGGCAGGGGCGCAGCCCCGCTTTTAGGGGCGCGGGGAACTGCGCGACCAGCCCCCACCGGCCGGCAGCCTCAATCCGACCCGCCCAGCGGAGCGCTACGCAGGGACGACGCTCGGCAGCGCGAGATCCACCTCGACCACCCGCACCCCACCGGGATGGCTCGCCCCCGAGGCAAGCGGACCATGGCCCCCGGCCGTGACGGCCAACACGTACGCACCCTCCGAGGGCACGGCGAGCACATAGTCGCCGCCCTCCGCCGAGAGTGTCGCCCCCGCCTGCCGCCCCCGCCGGTCGATCAGCGTGACCTTGGCCCGGGCGACCGGAACACCGTCGGCGGTGAGGACGCGGCCACGGAAACCGGCCGGAGCGGCCTGGCCGGCCGGGACCGTTTCGGGCGAGACCTCGACGTACTCGGCGTCCTCGCTGGACGCGACGAGATGCGGCTTCTCCGCGTTCACAGCAGCCCGCTTCCCCGGCAGGAACGCCGCGAAGACCAGCCCCAGCAGCACCGCCCCCGTGGCGATCAGGAAGGACACCCGGAAGCCGTGCATCGTAGGGACGGCCACGCCACCCACCTGGTTCGCGGTGTTCGCCAGGACCATCCCGATCACGGCACTCGACACGGACGTACCGATCGAGCGCATCAACGTGTTGAGGCCGTTCGCCGCGCCGGTCTCCGACGCGGGCACGGCACCGATGATCAGTGCGGGCAGCGAGGAGTACGCGAGACCGATGCCAGCGCCCAGGACGACCGCGATGACGATGGTCTGCCAGGCGGCGCTCATCAGGCCGAGACCGGCGCCGTAGCCGACCGCGATGATCAGCATGCCGATCATCAGGGTGACCTTGGGGCCGTACTTGGCGGAGATACGGGCGTACACCGGCGCCGTGAACATCATCGTCAGGCCGAGCGGCGCCACGCACAGACCCGCGACGACCATGGACTGGCCGAGGCCGTAACCGGTCGACGTGGGCAGTTGGAGGAGCTGGGGCAGGACGAGCGAGACGGCGTAGAAGGCGACGCCGACCATGATCGAGGCGAGGTTGGTGAAGAGCACCGCGCGGCGGGCCGTGGTGCGCAGGTCGACCAGCGGAGCCTTCACACGCAGCTCCATCACGCCCCAGAGGAGGAGGACGACGGCCGCCGCGCCGAACAGGCCGAGCGTGGTGCCGGACGTCCAGCCCCAGTCGCTGCCCTTGGTGATCGGCAGGAGGAAGAGGACGAGACCGGCGGAGAGGCCGAGTGCGCCCCAGACGTCGAAGGTGCCCACGGCCCGCATCGGCGATTCCGGTACGAAGACCAGGGTGAGCAGGATCGAGAGGGCGCCGAGGCCCGCGGAGCCGAAGAACAGCGCGTGCCAGTCGGCGTGCTGTGCGACCAGGGCGGCGACCGGCAGGGCCAGACCGCCGCCGACGCCGATCGAGGAGCTCATCAGGGCCATCGCCGAGCCGAGCTTCTCGCGCGGCAGCCCGTCGCGCATCAGGCCGATGCCGAGCGGGATGGCGCCCATCGCGAAGCCCTGAAGGGCACGGCCGACGATCATCACGAGCAGTTCACTGGTGAAGCCGGCTATCAGCGAGCCCACGACCATCACGGCCAGGCTCGCGATCAGCATGCGCCGCTTGCCGTACAGGTCGCCGAGGCGCCCCATGATCGGTGTGGCCACGGCGCCCGCGAGGAGGGTCGAGGTCATCACCCAGGTGGCGTTGCTCGGCGAGGTGCCCAGCAGCTCGGGCAGGTCCTTGATGACCGGCACGAGCAGGGTCTGCATCACCGCGACAACGATGCCCGCGAAGGCCAGCACCGGAACGATTCCGCCGCCGCTGGGCCTTCGCGTGCGCGGTTCCGTCGTTGTCCGGGTCATTACGTGCTGCCTCCAGAGGCGAGAGCGGTGTAGGTGCAGGGTGAACCCCGTGCGCCCAGGCAACTATTCCGTTGCTTCGAGCCGCTAACGAATTCTTGACTTTCTCATTACATGGAGACGTGGACGAGGAGCGGGTGGGGAGCCGGCGAGGAGTGGGTGGGAACCGGATCGGTCCGCATCTGACCTTCCGTCAGATTGGAACGTGTTCTAGTCTGCGCCGCATGGGGATCGGGATCACGCGGGAACAGCGGGACCTGGCCGAGGCCGTACGCGGCTGGATCGCCCGGACGGTGCCACCCGAGGAAACGCGCAAGCTGCTCGACGCACCCGGCGGCCAGGGCGGACGCCCCGCCCACTGGGACGCGCTCGCCGCCCAGGGGTTCATCGGGGTGCACCTCCCGGAGGAGTGCGGAGGCGGCGGCGGGACGGTGCTCGACCTCGCCGTCGTACTGGAGGAGGCCGCGCGGGCGGCCCTGCCCGGGCCGTACGCGGCGAACGCGCTCGCCTCGCTCGTGCTCGCGAGGGCGGGCGCCGCGGCCGAGGGGCTGGTGCGGGATGTCGCCGGGGGCGAGCGGATCGGGGCGGTCGCCCCCGGGACCGGGACGCTGACCGCCGTGGCCGACGCGGACGGGTACGGGTACGTGCTCGACGGGACGGCCCCGCCCGTACTGTCCGGCGGCGACGCGGACCTGCTGATCCTGGCGGCGTCGGTGCCCGTGTCTGTCCCGGCGTCGGTGCCGGTGCCGTTGTCGGTCTCGGCTTCGGCGCCGGGGTCGAGGTCGGCGTCGGTCTCGGCTTCGGTGCCGGGCGGGCGCACGCTGTGGCTGGCCGTGGACGCCTCGCAGCTCTCCGTCCGCGTCCACGAGAGTGCCGACCCGACGAGGGCGACCGCGGAGGTCGTGGCCACGGCGGTACGGGTCCCGGCGGACCGGGTCCTCGATGTCGACTCGGCGCTCGTGCGGGACCTGGCGGCCGCCGTGTTCGCCGCCGACGCGTGCGGGACCGCCGCGTGGGCGCTGGACACCGCGGCCGCGTACGCGAAGGTGCGGGAGCAGTTCGGGCGGCCCATCGGCCAGTTCCAGGGGATCAAGCACCTGTGCGCCGACATGCTGGTCCGCGTCGAACGGGCCGGCGCGCTGGCGTGGGACGCGGCCAGGGCCGTACAGGAGCCGCACGGCGTACGGGAGTTGGTGACCGCTCTCGCCGCGGGTGTCGCGCTCGACGCGGCCCTCACGTGCGCCAAGGACTGCGTCCAGGTGCTGGGCGGCATCGGCTTCACCTGGGAACACGACGCGCATCTCTACCTCCGACGGGCCCTGGTGGCACGGCAGTTGCTCGGTGGCGGGCATCTCCTGAGGGCTGTCGGAGCGGCGGAGAACGGGGCGAGACGCGAGCTCCGTACGGAGCTTCCCGAGGCGGAGGCCGCGCGGCACCGGGTGGCGGCCCGCGCCGTCATCGCACGCGTACGCGGCCTCGAACCGGCCGCCGTGCGGAGGGAGTTGGCGCCCACCGGATACACGGCACCCCATCTGCCCCCGCCGTACGGACTCGGTGCAGGGCCCGTCCAGCAGCTCGCCGTGCAGGAGGAGCTGGCCGCCGCCGGAGTGCGCGTCGGCGACCTGGGGATCGCCACCTGGGTCGTACCGTCGCTCATCGCCTACGGGACCCGGGAGCAGCAGGAGCGGTATCTGCTGCCGACGCTGTGCGGGGACGTGCTGTGGTGCCAGCTCTTCTCGGAGCCCGGTGCCGGGTCCGACCTCGCCTCGCTCCGCACCCGGGCCGAGCGGACCGCGGACGGGCGCTGGCGCGTCAACGGGCAGAAGGTGTGGACGAGTTCGGCCCAGTGGGCGGACTACGGGATCCTCCTCGCCCGGACGAACCCGGACGTCCCCAAGCACAAGGGGCTCACGTACTTCGTCGTCGACATGAAGGAGACGGACGGCATCGAGATCCGTCCGCTGAAGGAGATCACCGGCGAATCGCTCTTCAACGAGGTCTACTTCGACGACGTGGTGCTGCCCGCCGACTCCGTGGTCGGTTCGGTCGACGACGGCTGGCGGGTCGCGCGCAACACCCTCGGCAACGAACGCGTCCACATGGCCGACCAGTTGACCTTCGGCACCGGCCTCGAAGCGATCGTCGCCCGCTCCGCCGACCTCGACGACGCCGTGCGGGAACGCGTCGGAACCCTGATCGCGGAGGCCCACGCGCTGGGCTGCATCGGGCTCCGTACGACCATGCGGCAGGTCTCGGGCGTGGACCCGGGCGCCGGCGCCTCCGTACGCAAGCTCGTCCAGACCGCGCACCAGCAGAAGGTCGCCGAGCTGGCACTCGAACTCCTCGGCCCGGCCGGTGCGTTGCGCGAGGGCGCCGGCGAGCGGGCCGTGCACGGATTCCTGCTCAGCCGGTGTCTGACCATCGCCGGCGGGACGACGCAGGTGCAGCTGAACGTGGTCGCGGAGCGCATCCTCGGCCTGCCGAGGGACCAGCGGACGGGAGACCGGGGAGAGTCATGAAGGCATACGTCGTCGGTGTGGGCATGACCAAGTTCGAGAAGCCCGAGACCCGGGACTGGCAGTACTGGGACATGGTCCGGGAGGCGGGCACCAAAGCCCTCGCGGACGCCGGGGTCTCGTACGACGCCGTGGAGCAGGTGCCCGTCGGCTACTGCTTCCAGGCCTCCACGGCCGGACAGCGGGCCGTCTACGAACTCGGCCTGAGCGGAGTGCCCGTCTACAACGTGAACAACAACTGCGCGACCGGCTCGACCGCGCTGATGCTCGCCCGGCAGTTCGTGGAGGGCGGCGCGAGCGACTGCGTACTGGCGTTGGGGTTCGAGAAGATGGCGCGGGGCGCGCTGGGGGGCGGGGCGGACGGTGGTGCCCGCGGCGGAGCCGCTGATGACTGGAGCAAGACGTCACCGGTGGCGCGTCATTACGCCGTGATGGCGGCGCGGCACGGCTTCGAGATGACGCCGCCCACCGCCCAGATCTTCGGCGATGCGGCGCGCGAGCACATGGAGAAGTACGGCACGACCGAGGCGCAACTGGCCGCCGTGGGTGCCAAGAACCACCGGCACTCGGCGAGCAACCCCTACGCGCAGTTCCAGGACGTCTACTCGGTCGATGAGATCCTCGCCGCCCGTACGGTCCACGCGCCGCTGACCAAACTCCAGTGCTCGCCCACCTCGGACGGGGCCGCAGCGGCCGTCGTCGTGTCGGAGCGGTTCGTGGAGCGGCACGGGCTGGGGGAGCGGGCCGTGGAGATCGTCGCGCAGGCGATGACCAGCGACACGGAGGAGTCGTTCGCCTCCGGGTCGTGCATCGACGTGGTCGGGCAGCCGATGTCGCGGGCCGCCGCCCGGCAGGTGTACGAGAGGGCCGGGCTCGGCATCGAGGACGTCGACGTCGTGGAACTCCACGACTGCTTCTCCGTCAACGAACTGCTGACGTACGAGGCGCTCGGCATGTGCGAGGAGGGGGAGTCCGGGAAGCTCGTGGAGTCGGGCGCGACGACGTACGGCGGGCGCTGGGTGGTGAACCCCTCGGGCGGCCTCATCTCCAAAGGACACCCTCTGGGAGCCACCGGCATCGCCCAAGTCGCCGAGCTGGTCTGGCAGTTGAGGGGCGAGGCGGCGGCCCGGCAGGTGACGGGCGCCCGCGTCGGCCTCGCGCACAACATCGGGCTCGGGGGCGCGGCGGTGGTGACCCTGCTGAGGCGGGGCTAGCGGGTGCGAGAGGGCGGCAGAGGTCCTAGGTCCTGCGGCGGACGGTCCGTCCAGCGAAATTCCGATGTACGGGGCACAAGACCACTGCGAGCATGACACCCATGCCCACCCTCAGAGCCGCCGCAGAGATACCCGTGTCCCGTCGTCCCGCGCCGCCCACCTGGGTGGTGGTCGCACTCGCCTGCGCGGGACAGTTCCTCGTCGTCCTCGATGTGTCCGTGGTCAATACGGCGTTGCCGTCGATGCGGGCCGACCTGGGGCTCAGCGCCCCGGGGCTCCAGTGGGTCGTCAACGCGTACACCATCGCCTTCGCCGGATTCATGCTGCTCGGCGGGCGGGCCGGGGACCTGTACGGCCGCAAGCGGATGTTCCTGATCGGGCTCGCGCTGTTCACGCTGGCCTCGCTCGCGGGCGGGCTCGCCCAGGAGGGCTGGCAACTGCTGGCCGCGCGGGCCGTACAGGGTCTCGGGGCGGCGGTGCTCGCGCCCTCGACGCTGACGATCCTGACGTCGGCCGTGCCCGAGGGTGCGGCACGCGCGCGGGCCATCGCGCCCTGGACTGCCGTCGGCGGGGGCGGCGGCGCGGCCGGCGGGCTCGTCGGCGGGGTCCTGGTCGGCGGGTTGTCATGGCCGTGGGTCC
>NZ_JAPWHT010000443.1:0-8457 GCF_027270795.1 Streptomyces sp. ActVer | reverse complement strand
AGCCCCCCGGCCCTCCAGCCCTCCAGCCCTCCAGCCCTCCAGGGAAGCTAAGGCAGCGCCCTGACCAGGGCCTCCAGTGCTCCCGGCCATCCGCTGTCCGTGGGTGTGCCGTAGCCCACGACCAGTGCGTCCAGGGGTGGGGCCGTGGCGGACGGGTGGCGGTAGCGGGTCAGGCCGTGGACCGCCAGGCCCTGCCAGACCGCAGCACGGACGACCGACTGCTCGGTGCCGGGCGGGAGTTGGAGTACCGCGTGGAAGCCGGCCGCGATGCCGGTCGCCGTCACCGACGGGGCGTGGGCGGCCAGGGCCGAGACGAGGTGGTCGCGGCGACGGCGGTAGCGGAGGCGCGAGGCGCGCACATGACGGTCGTACGCGCCCGATGTGATGAACTCCGCCAGGGTCAGCTGGTCCAGGACGCCGCACGACCAGTCCGCACCGCCCTTCGCAGCCGTGACCTCGGCCGCCAGGTCCGGCGGCAGGACCAGCCAGCCGAGTCGCAGACCGGGGGCCAGGGCCTTGCTGGCGGTGCCCATGTACACCACGTGGTCCGGGTCGAGGCCCTGGAGCGCGCCCACGGGCTGCCGGTCGTAGCGGAACTCCCCGTCGTAGTCGTCCTCCAGGATCAGCCCGCCCGTCCGCCGCGCCCAGTCGACGACCGCGGCACGGCGGTCGGGGTGCAGGGGCACACCCATGGGGAACTGATGGGCGGGAGTCAGCAACACCGCCGCCACACCACCGGCCCCGCCCTTGCCCCCGCTCCCGCCCCGGCTCCCACGCCCGCCTCCACTTCCCTCCCCGCTCCCACCAAGCCCTCCCCCGGTCAACTCCTCGGTCAACTCCTCGGTCCGCGTGCCCAGTTCGTCGAACGGCAGGGTCACCGAACGCAGGCCCGCCCGCTCCACCAGCTTCCAGTGCACGTCGAGTCCGTACGACTCCATCGCCAGCGCTCCCGCGCCCCGCTGTCGCAGCACCGCGCCGAGCAGCATCAGGCCGTGTGCGAACCCGGAGCAGATGAGGATGCGTCCGGGGTCGGCGCGTACGCCGCGGGCCCGGGCGAGGTAGCCCGCGAGCGCGGTGCGCAGTTCGACGCGGCCGCGCGGGTCCCCGTATCCGAGAGCGTCGTACGGGGCCGCCGCGAGGGCTCGGCGGGATGCCTTGAGCCACTCGGCGCGCGGGAAGGAGGCGAGATCGGGGGTGCCGGGGACGAGGTCGTACGCCGGGCCGCCGGGCGTGCGCGGCCGGGGAGGGGCGGAGGCCGGTGCCACCACCGCACGCTCGGCGACCCGTGTGCCGGAGCCCTGGCGGGCGGTGAGCCAGCCCTCGGCCACGAGGTCGGCGTACGCGTCGGCGACGGTGTTGCGCGCGATGCCCAGATCGGCCGCCAGGGAGCGCGACGACGGCAGCCTGGTCCCGGGCGCGAGCCGTCCGCCGCGCACCGCGGCCCGCAGCGCGTCCGTCAGGCCTTTGCGCAGGCCGGAGCCGGTGCGCGTCACGTCGACATGCAGATCGACTCCGAAAGTGGCCCAGGATTTCACCATGGAAATGGACCATACTCCTGGGCTACTCGGAACGTAGGCTCATGATCATGACGACGAACACCACCGCCCCCGAGGCCACGGCAGACACCGCCACCGACATCCCGCAGGACACCCCGCTCGCCCCCGAGCACACCCCTCGACTCCAGTGGACCGAGTTCGCCCCCGAGGTCTACAAGGCCATGGTCAGACTGGACGCGGCCGCCCGTAAGGGCGTCGACCCGGTGCTGCTGGAGCTGGTGAAGATCCGCGCGTCGCAGCTCAACCACTGCGCGTTCTGCCTCGACATGCACACGAAGGACGCGTTCGCGGCGGGCGAGAGCGTCGAGCGGATCGTCCAGCTCAGCGCGTGGGAGGAGTCGCGGCACTTCTACACGGAGAAGGAGCTCGCCGCGCTCGCGCTCACCGAGGCCGTGACGGTCCTGACGGACGGCTTCGTACCGGACGAGGTGTACGAGACCGCCGCCCGCCACTTCGACGAGGCCGAGCTGACCCAGCTCATCGCCGCCATCACGGTGATCAACGCCTGGAACCGCTTCGGCGTGACCTGCCGTCTCGTGGCCGGCCACTACACGCCCGGGCAGTACAAGTAGCGGCACAGCAAGCACGCAAGCAGCGGTACGACATACGGGAGTGCCGGGTGCCCTCGTCAGGGAGACACCCGGCACCCGTACAGGGAGGGCTGCTCGGGCAGCCCGTACGGCGGTGGGCTAGCTCGACAGCCACGCCTTCCACGTGGACTCATGGCCCTCGGCCCACTTCCGCGCCGCCTCCTCGGGCGTCAGCTTCTGGTCGGCGATCATCAGGGAGACCTCGTTCTGGTCCTCCGTCGTCCACTTGAACTTCTTCAGGAAGTCCGCCGCCCTGCCGCCGCTCTTCGCGAAGTCCGTGTTCAGGTACTTCTGCAGCGGAGTGCGCGGATAGGCGCAGGCGACCTTCTCCGGGTCGGCGTCGCAGCCCTCCTTGTAGGCGGGCAGCTTCACCTCCGTCATGGGGACCTTCTTGAAGAGCCACTGGGGTGAGTACCAGTAGGTCAGGAACGGCTTCTTCTCCTTGGCGAACTGGCGCATCTGGGTGATCTGGGCCGCCTCCGAACCGGCGAACACCACCTGGAGGTCGAGGTCCAGGTTCTTCACCAGCGCCTTGTCGTTCGTGACGTAGGAGGGTGAGCCGTCGAGCAACTGCCCCTTGCCGCCGCTCTCGGGGGTGCGGAGCTGGTCGGCGTACTTGTTGAGGTTCTTCCAGTCGGTCACGTCGGGGTGCTGCTTGGCGAAGTACGTCGGTACGAACCAGCCGATGTGCCCGGTGACGCCGAGGCCGCCGCCGTTCACGATCGTCTTCTTGTCCTTGACGTACCGCTGTTCCTGCTCGGGGTGGCCCCAGTCCTCCAGGATCGCGTCGACCCTGCCCTGGCTGAGCGCGTCCCACGCGGGGACCTCGTCGACCTGGACGGTGTCGACGCGATAGCCCAGCTCGTGCTCCAACAGGTACTGCGCGACGGCGACGTTGGCCTGCGCACCGACCCACGACTGCACGGACAGGGTCACGGTCTTTGCCCCCTGCGCGTTGGCGAAGGGCGAGGCCTGCTTGGTCATGTCGGCGGCTCCGCAGCCGGCCGTCGTCAGCACCAGCAGGGAGCAGCCGACGGCCAGAGCGCCCGTCCAGCGCGTACCGGTCATGTGCGTACCACCAGCCGTACGACGTATACGCGTACGCATCTCAGGCTCCCTTCTTCGTGCGGCGGTCCGTCGGCTGGGTCACCCGGTCGAGCATCAGGCCGAGGCAGACGATCGCCGCGCCGGCCACCAGGCCCGTGGCCAAGTCGCCCTGGGCGAGCCCGAACACGACGTCGTAGCCGAGTGCTCCACCGCCGACCAGGCCGCCGATGATGACGACGGCGAGGACGAGTACGACGCCCTGGTTGAGCGCGAGCAGCAGTGCGGGACGGGCCAACGGCAGCTGGACCTGGCGGAGTTGCTGCCAGCCCGTGGCGCCCATCGAGCGTGAGGACTCCATGGCCGCCGGGTCGACCTGGCGCAGGCCCTGTGTGGTGATGCGGACGACGGCAGGGAGGGCGTAGACGACCGCGGCGGCGACCGCCGGGGCGCGGCCCACGCCGAAGAGGGCGACGACGGGGATGAGGTACACGAACTGCGGCATCGTCTGGAAGACGTCCAGGAAGGGGCGCAGCACGCGTTCGCAGCGCTCGCTCCTGGCCGCCGCGATGCCGGTCGCGAAGCCCAGGACGAGGGTGACGGCCACGGCCGCGAGGACCTGCGACAGCGTGTCGAGGGACGGCCCCCACACGCCGAGTACGCCGATCGCGGCCATCGCGAGAACGGCGGTGAGCGCGGTGCGCCAGGTGCCGATCAGCCAGGCGAGCGCGGCGACGATCAGCAGGACCGACCACCAGGGCAGCCACTGCAGGCCGTCCCGCATCGGGTCCAGGACCCAGGTGGTGAAGTGGCCCGCCCAGTCGGCGGTGCCGCCCACGTACGGGACGCCGGAGTAGAGGTGGTCCGTCATCCAGTCGACGGCCCTGTTGACGGGCTCGGCGATGTTCACGAGCCAGGCCTCGGGCCAGTCGAGACGGTCGGTGAGGCGTCCGGCGACCGCGACGGCGAGGGCCGCGACGGCCGCGTAGGCCCAGCCGGTCCAGCGGGACCTGGGCTCGCCGGGCCCGTCACCCGTGGATGCCGCCGAAGTCACGGATCCCGCCGCTCCCGTCACCCGGTCGAGGACGACCGCGAGCAGCACGATCGGGATGCCGGCGGCGAGCGCCGCACCCACGTCGACGGAGGCGAGCGCCTGGTAGACGCGGTCACCGAGGCCGGCCGCGCCGATGACGGACGCGATGACGGCCATGGACAGGGCCATCATGATCGTCTGGTTGAGGCCGAGGAGGAGTTCCTTGCGGGCGAGCGGGATGCGGGCCGTGAGGAGCCGCTGCCGAGCCGTGGTGCCCAGGGACTCCACGGCCTCCATCACTCCGGCGTCGGCGCCGCGCAGACCGAGCGCGGTGAGCCGGGCCATGGGCGGGGCCGCGTACACGACGGTGGCCAGCACCGCGGCCGGGACACCCATGCCGAAGACGAGGACGACCGGCAGGAGGTACGCGTAGGCCGGGAACACCTGCATGGTGTCGAGTACGGGGCGCAGCGCGCGGTACGTACGGTCGGAGAGCCCGGCCGCGAGGCCGAGGAGCACGCCGAGCACGACGGACGCGAGGACCGCGACCACCATGAGCGCGAGCGTCTGCATGGTGGGGACCCACATGCCGAGCAGCCCGCAGGCCAGGAACGCGGCGCCCGTGCCGAGCGCCAGCCGTACCCCCGCGACCCGCCAGGCGACCAGTGCCGCCGCAGCCGTGACGCCCGCCCAGCCGGCGGCGAGCAGGACGAGGTAGACGGCGCGTACGGAGAGCACGACCGCGTTGGAGATGTACCCGAAGAAGTAGAGGAACAGCGGGTGGCTGTCGCGGTTGTCGATCACCCAGTCGCTGGCCTTGCCGAGGGGTTCGGTGAGGTCGACGGTGAGAGCGTGCGGCCAACTGCCGCTCGCCCAGCGGGCGTTGGCCAACGGGACGAGGACCGCCGCCGCGACGGCGAGCAGCAGGAGCTTGCCGGTGGCGGGGTGCTTGAGGAAGCCGGGGAGACCGCTCCGGGGAGCGGCCGCGGTGATCGTGGCCATCAGGCCACCCCCTCGCGAGCGGCCTCGGCCGTTCCGTCGCCCTGGTCAGGAGCAGACTCGGCCGAACCGGCACCCGACTCCGAACCGGTGGCCGCATCGGCGTCCGAATCAGCGGCCTCATCGGCGAACTGCCCGCCGGTCCCCGCCACCACCCCCAGCAGCGCGTCCGAGTCGACGACCCCGAGGCAGCGTCCCTGGTCCACCACGCGGGCGGTCTGGCCGGTGCGAGCGACCGCCTCGATGGCCTCGGAGACCGTGGCCTGGGGCGCGAGGGCGGGACCCTCGCCCGCCTCCTGCGCGGAAGCGGCCCGCATGGCCCGCCGTACCGTCATGACCTGCTCGCGCGGCACGTCCCGTACGAACTCGCGTACGTAGTCGTCGGCGGGCGAGCCCACGATCTCCTCGGGCGTGCCGAGCTGGACGACGCGGCCGTCGCGCATGAGGGCGATGCGGTCGCCCAGACGCAGGGCCTCGTTCAGGTCGTGGGTGATGAAGACCATCGTGCGGCCCTCCTCGTGGTGGAGCCGGACGACCTCCTCCTGCATGTCGCGCCGGATCAGCGGGTCGAGTGCGCTGAACGGCTCGTCGAACAGCAGGACTTCGGGGTCCACGGCCAGCGCCCGCGCCAGTCCGACGCGCTGCTGCTGACCGCCGGAGAGCTGGCCGGGCCGGCGATGTTCCATGCCTTCGAGGCCGACCTTGGTGACGACCTCCTGGGCCTTCTCGCGGCGCTCGCGCCTGCCGACTCCCTGGACTTCGAGCCCGTACGCGACGTTGTCGAGCACGGTCCGGTGCGGCAGGAGGCCGAAGTGCTGGAAGACCATGGCGGCGCGGTGGCGGCGCAGTTCGCGCAGCCGGGTCTTGTCCATGGCGCGGACGTCCTCGCCGTCGATGACGATCGAGCCGGCCGTCGGCTCGATGAGCCGGGTCAGACAGCGTACGAGGGTGGACTTGCCCGAGCCGGACAGGCCCATGACGACGAAGACCTCGCCCTTGCGCACATCGAAGCTCACGTCCCGGACGGCGGCCGTGCAGCCGGTACGGGACCGGAGTTCGGCCGGGGTGAGGGCCGCGAGCTCGGGGTCGGCCGGGACACGGTCGGCCTTGGGGCCGAAGACCTTCCACAGCCCCTCGACGGCGAAGACGGGCTCGGCACCCGTACGCTTCCCGCCCGTGGGCTCGACAGCAGTGTCCTGAACATCGGTCGACGTACTCATCACGCACCGCCTCCCAGCAGGTCCACGCACTTCTCGCCGACCATGAGCACCCCGATCATCGGGTTCACGGCGGGCATCGTCGGGAAGACCGACGCGTCGGCGATCCGGATTCCTTCGAGACCGCGGATCCGCAACTCGGGGTCGACGACGGCCAGTTGGTCGTCGGATGCGCCCATGCGGCAGGTGCCCGCCGGGTGGTACACGGTGTGCGCCACCGACCGGGCGTACGCGCTGAGCTCCTCGTCGTCCGTGACGTCCGGTCCCGGACACACCTCGCGCTTGAGCCAGTGCGCGAGCGGCTCGGACCTGGCGATCTCGCGCGCGATCCTGATGCCGTCGACGAGCGTGCGGCCGTCGTAGTCGTCCTCGTCCGTGAAGTAGCGGAAGTCGAGGGCGGGCTTCTCGGCCGGGTCTGCGCTCGTCAGATACAGGCGGCCGCGGCTGCGCGGCTTGGGGATGTTCGGGGTCATCGAGACGCCGTGCTCGGGGCGTTCGTAGCCGATGCGCTCCGGGTTGTCCGTGAAGGGGACCTGGTAGAAGTGGAACATCAGGTCCGGACCGGCGTGTTCGGGGTCGCGCCGAACGAACAGGCCCGCGTCGGAGTCCATCGCGGAGTTCTCGGGGATCGGCCCGTCCGTCTCCCAGACGATGACGGACTCGGGGTGGTCGAGCAGGTTCTCGCCGACGCCCGGCAGGTCGTGGACGACGGGGATACCGAGCGCTTCGAGGTCCTGGCGCGGCCCGATGCCGGAGTGCATGAGCAGCCGCGGCGAGTCGACGGCACCGGCGCACAGCAGCACTTCGTTCCGGGCCCGGACGAGGACCTCCTCGCCGTCCTTGGTGCGTACGTGCACTCCGCGGGCGCGCGTCCCGTCGAGCTCCAGCCTGTACGCCCAGGTCTCCAGGAGGATGTGGAGGTTGGGACGTTCGTCCATGAACGGATGCAGGTAGGCGACCGACGCGCTCGACCGCTTGTTGTTCTCCGGGTGGTACGCGAGGTCGAAGAAGCCGACGCCCTCGGTGAACGGCTGCTTGTTGAAGCCCTCCACGCGCGGCACTTCGAGCGCCGACTGCGCGGCGTCGACGAAGTCGCGGGCGATGGCGTTCCGGTCCTTCTCGTCGACCGGCACGATGTTGTTGCGCAGCCGCGGGAAGTACGCCTCCATCGGCACCGCGCCCCAGCCCTTGGCGCCCGCCGCCTCCCACTCGTCCCAGTCGGACGGCAGCGGCTTGAACGCGATGAGCGTGTTGTGCGAGGAGCATCCGCCGAGGACCCGGGCGCGGCTGTGCCGGATGTGCGAATTGCCGCGCGGCTGCTCGGTCGTCGGGTAGTCGTAGTCCAGCTCCCCGCCGAGCAGGCCCATCCAGCGCCGCAGGGTCAGGACGTCGTCGCGGCCGACGTCGCTGGGGCCGCCCTCGATGACGGCGACGGTGACGTCCGGGTTCTCGGTGAGCCGGGAGGCGATGACGGATCCCGCGGTGCCGCCGCCTATGACGACGTAGTCGTACGTGTTCTGTTCTTCGGGCATCGCGTGTTCAGGCATGGCGTGTTCGGGCATGGCGTGGCGCTCCAAGGTGCCTTGTGCGGTGGGGAGTCGAAGGTGGTCGGGGCCGGGGGTCAGCCCGCGAACCACCGGACGGGCTTCGGCGCGAGGTTCTGGTAGACGTGCTTCGTCTCGCGGTACTCGGCGAGCCCCGCGGGCCCGAGTTCGCGCCCCACACCGCTCTTGCCGAAGCCGCCCCACTCCGCCTGGGGGAGGTAGGGGTGGAAGTCGTTGATCCAGACGGTGCCGTGCCGCAACCGGCCGGCGACGCGCCGGGCGCGCCCCGCGTCGGCGGTCCAGACGCCGCCCGCGAGCCCGTACTCCGTGTCGTTGGCGAGCGCGACGGCCTCGTCCTCCGTGCGGAAGGTCTCGACGGTCAGGACCGGGCCGAACACCTCTTCCCGGACGACCCGCATGTCGCGGTGGCACTGGTCGAGGACGGTCGGCTCGTAGAAGTAGCCGGTGGCGGGC
>NZ_JAPWHT010000442.1:0-8463 GCF_027270795.1 Streptomyces sp. ActVer | reverse complement strand
GAACGCCTCGGCAAGATCACCTTCTGGACGCTGTTCATCGGCTTCCACGGCACCTTCCTCGTCCAGCACTGGCTGGGTGCCGAGGGCATGCCCCGTCGTTACGCGGACTATCTCGCGGCCGACGGTTTCACCGCCCTGAACACGATCTCGACGATCAGCTCGTTCGTGCTCGGTCTGTCGATCCTGCCGTTCTTCTACAACGTGTGGAAGACCGCCAAGTACGGCAAGAAGGTCGAGGTCGACGACCCGTGGGGCTACGGCCGCTCGCTGGAGTGGGCGACCTCCTGCCCGCCGCCGCGGCACAACTTCCTCACGCTGCCGCGGATCCGTTCCGAGTCCCCGGCCTTCGACCTGCACCACCCGGAGATTGCCGCTCTCGACCAGCTGGAGAACGCCGGTCACGGTGAGAAGACCCTCGCTGGTGGCAAGGAGGCCGGCAAGTGAAGGTCCAAGGCAAGATGTTCATCTGGCTGGCCGTCTTCGTGCTGGCCATGGCCATCGTCTACGGCGTGTGGTCCAAGGAGCCCGCCGGCACCACGGCGCTCTTCCTGGGCTTCGGCCTGTGCATCATGATCGGCTACTACCTGGCCTTCACGGCCCGGCGTGTCGACCTGGGCGCCCAGGACAACAAGGAGGCCGACGTCGCCGACGACGCCGGTGAGGTCGGTTTCTTCAGCCCGCACAGCTGGCAGCCGCTCTCCCTCGGCATCGGCGGCGCGCTCGCCTTCATGGGCGTGGTCTTCGGCTGGTGGCTGCTCTTCTTCTCGGCCCCGATCATCATGATCGGCCTGTGGGGCTGGGTCTTCGAGTACTACCGCGGAGAAAGCCAGAACCAGTAACACGCGCAGAGCACAGGAAGCCCGGACACTCCGTCAGGAGGTCCGGGCTTCCCTCTTTTGCCACACCGCTCGTCCCTCGCACGGCCCACTCGACGCGCCGGGTCCGGCCCCGCTTCCTAGCGTGAGGTCATGAGCCACACACCGCGATACCGCACAGCCGTCAGCACGGCACTCATAGTCGCCCTCGGCGCCGGGGTCACGGCCTGCGGCTCCGACGGCGACCCGCTATCGGCCAAGCCGTACGACGCCACAGAGGACATCTCCTTCAGCATCCCCGTGGACGACGGCAAGAAGGCCGACCCGGACAAGCCCCTGGAGATCGCCGCGAAGGACTCCGACGGCCGCATCACCGACGTGACGGCCACGGACGCCGCAGGGCGCTACGTGGCGGGCGAACTGTCCGCCGACGGGGGCCGCTGGCACAGCACCTCGCCGCTCGCCGCGGGCGCCCGCTACACGGTCCGCGTGAGCACCGAGGACGAGGACGGCGCCCCCGGCCGCAAGGTCCTCGGCTTCGACACCAGCACGCCCACCACGAAGAAGCGGCTGAACGTGAAGTTCGGGCCCGAGACCGGCACGTACGGCGTGGGCCAGCCCGTCACTGCCGAGCTCAGCGCCCCGGTCAAGGACAAGGCTGCACGTGCTGTCGTGGAGCGCGGCCTCAAGGTCGACTCACAGCCCGCCGTGGAGGGCGCCTGGCACTGGGTGGACGACAAGAACCTGCACTACCGCCCCAAGGAGTACTGGCCCACTCAGGCCACCATCAGGGCGCGCAGCAACCTCGCGGGCATCAAGGTCGCCGAACGCCTCTGGGGCGGCCAGGCCAAGTCCCTGAAGCTCACCACGGGCGACCGCGTCGAGGCAGTGACGGACGCCGCCGCGCACTCGATGACGGTCTACAAGAACGGTGAGGTGATCAACACCATCCCCGTCACCACAGGAAAACCCGGCTTCGAGACCCGCAACGGCGTCAAGGTCGTACTGGGCAAGGAGTACTTCGTACGTATGCGCGGCACCAGCATCGGCATCGCCGAGGGCAGCGCGGACTCGTACGACCTGCCCGTGTACTACGCGACACGGGTCACCTGGAGCGGCGAGTACGTGCACGCCGCGCCCTGGTCCACCGGCTCCCAGGGAAGCGCCAACGTCAGCCACGGCTGCACCGGCATGAGCACCGGAAACGCCGCCTGGTTCTTCAAGAACGTCCGCGCAGGCGACATCGTCAAGGTCGTCAACTCGGACGGCGACACAATGGCCCCGTTCGGCAACGGCTTCGGCGACTGGAACCTCACCTGGAAGAAATGGCGCGCAGGCAGCGCCCTCGTGGCCGACACCCCGGAGGCCCGCCCGAGGCTGCGCCCGGAGTCCGTGTAGGCCGGGCTCGACGCTTCCGCTTTCAGGGGCGCGGGGAACTGCGCGACCAGCCACAACGCACCCGCACCCGCCGAACCACAGGACCGACCGAGCCCTCAGGCGCTCAAAGCCCGCCTGCTGCGAAGCAACCCCGCCAGGGCCGAGGCGAACTCCACCGGCTCCACCGGCAAGGTGACCGCGGCCTCGGCCCGACTCCACGTGGCCAGCCACGCGTCCTGCGGCCGCCCGATCAGCACCAGCACGGGCGGGCAGTTGAAGATCTCGTCCTTGATCTGCCGGCAGATCCCCATCCCGCCCGCGGGAACGGCCTCGCCGTCGAGCACGCAGACATCGATGCCACCGCGGTCCAGCTCCTTGATGACCGCGGCAGGTGTCGCGCACTCGATGAACTCGACCTGAGGAACGTCCGCGGCCGGCCTCCGGCCGGTGGCGAGCCGCACCTGCTCACGGGTGTTGGAGTCGTCGCTGTAGACCAGCACCGTTGCGGTCGGCTGCATTCTTCCTCCGGGACGTCAGCGTCGTAGAGACAGATACGGACAGGGTCCGATGCGCGGATGCTACTCCCTTGGACACATGGTCAACAGCGGTTCGGACAGGGCTTCGATGGGCCATATGGGCTGGGCACACCCCGTCGACACCCCGAACGGCACCCCCGGGAGTGAGGGCGGGATAAGGGACCGACATAATGTCGGTCGTGGCGACAGCAACGACAGTAGATACCGGGCACGCGCACCCGTCGGTCAATCGGCCGAACCTCACCAGTGTCGGAACCATCATCTGGCTGAGTTCCGAGCTGATGTTCTTCGCGGCCCTCTTCGCGATGTACTTCACCATTCGATCGGTGATGGGTCCCGCCCACTGGAAGGAAATGGCGTCCGCCCTGAACTTCCCGTTCTCGGCGACCAACACCACGATCCTGGTGCTCTCCTCCCTCACCTGCCAGCTCGGCGTGTTCGCCGCCGAGCGGGGTGACGTGAAGAAGCTCCGGATGTGGTTCATCGTCACCTTCATCATGGGTGCGATCTTCATCGGCGGTCAGGTCTTCGAGTACACCGAGCTGGTCAAGAAGGAAGGGCTCTCGCTCTCCTCCGACCCGTACGGCTCGGTGTTCTACCTGACCACCGGCTTCCACGGCCTGCACGTGACAGGCGGTCTCATCGCCTTCCTGTTCGTTCTCGGCCGCACCTACGCGGCTCGGAAGTTCACCCACGAGCAGGCGACCGCAGCCATCGTCGTGTCCTACTACTGGCACTTCGTCGATGTCGTCTGGATCGGCCTCTTCGCCACGATCTACATGATCAAGTAGCCGGGCCCGTACCCGCGCACATTTCCAGAAGCATCGACGCAGAAGATCCTGACACCGGGGTAATCCGTGAAAAAGCTCTCCGTACGACGACGCCATCCGCTGGCGGCGCTCGTCGTCCTACTCCTCGCGCTGGCATGCACCGGGGGGCTGTACGCCGTGTTCGCGCCCGTGGACAAGGCGCAGGCCAGTACGACCGCCCAGTCCCTAGCGATCGACGAGGGCAAGAAGCTCTACGCCGTCGGCTGCGCCAGCTGCCACGGCACCGGCGGTCAGGGCACCACTGACGGTCCGAGTCTCGTCGGTGTGGGCGCAGCGGCCGTCGACTTCCAGGTCGGCACCGGCCGTATGCCGGCCCAGCAGCCCGGCGCGCAGGTCCCGAAGAAGAAGAACATCTACTCGCAGGCCGAGATCGACCAGCTCGCGGCGTTCATTGCCTCGCTCGGTGCCGGTCCGACCGTGCCGACCGAGGCCCAGTACAACCCCGAGGGCGCGGACATCGCCAGGGGCGGCGACCTCTTCCGTACCAACTGTGCCCAGTGCCACAACTTCACCGGCAAGGGCGGCGCGTTGACGAACGGCAAGTACGCGCCGACGCTGAAGGATGTCGACCCGAAGCACATCTACGAGGCCATGCAGACCGGCCCTCAGAACATGCCGTCCTTCCCCGACACCACGCTGACGGAGAAGAACAAGCAGGACATCATCGCGTACCTCGACGCGGTCAACAGCGACGACTCGGCGAGCCCCGGTGGTCTGGCGCTCGGCGGCCTCGGGCCGGTCAGCGAAGGCCTCTTCGGCTGGATCTTCGGTCTCGGCGGACTGATCGCCGTCGCCGTGTGGGTCGCCGCCCGGACCGCAAAGGCCAAGAAGTCATGAGTAGCCAAGACATCCCAGAAGAGAACCTGCCCGCCGAGCGGGCCGCCGACGAGCACGCGCACGGCACCGTGAGTGTCGCGGACGAGAAGCACCCGTTCGCGGATCCCGGTCTGCCGCCGCACGAGCACCGGATCCAGGACATCGACGAGCGGGCCGCCAAGCGCTCCGAGCGCACGGTCGCCTTCCTGTTCACGCTGTCGATGCTGGCCACGGTCGGCTTCATCGCGGCGTTCGTGACGATTCCCGGCGACAAGATCGTCTACATCTGGCCGCTCGGCCACATCAGCGGACTGAACTTCGCCCTGGGCATGACGCTCGGTCTGGCGCTGTTCTGCATCGGCGCGGGCGCGGTCCACTGGGCCCGCACCCTGATGTCCGACGAGGAGATGGCCGACGAGCGCCACGCCATCGCGGCGGAGCCCGAGGTCAAGGCCAAGGTGCTGGCCGACTTCAAGCAGGGCGCCAAGGAGTCCGCGCTCGGCCGCCGCAAGCTGATCCGCAACACGATGTTCGGCGCGCTGACCCTGTTCCCGCTGTCCGGCATCGTCCTGCTGCGCGACCTCGGTCCGCTGCCGGAGGACAAGTTGCGGCACACGATGTGGCGCAAGGGCCTGCAGCTCGTCAACATGAACACGAACGAGCCGCTGCGTCCCTCCGACGTCGCGGTCGGCTCGCTCACCTTCGCCAAGCCCGAGGGCCTGGAGGAGGACGACCACGAGTTCCAGACCGAGATCGCCAAGGCGGCCCTGATGATCGTCCGGCTGCAGCCGGACAACATCAAGGACAAGCGCGAACTCGAGTGGTCCCACGAGGGCATCGTGGCGTACTCGAAGATCTGCACCCACGTCGGTTGCCCGATCTCCCTGTACGAGCAGCAGACGCACCACGTTCTCTGCCCCTGCCACCAGTCCACCTTCGACCTCTCCGACGGTGCCCGAGTGATCTTCGGTCCCGCCGGTCACGCCCTGCCGCAGCTGCGCATCGGTGTGAACGACGAGGGCTACCTCGAGGCGCTCAGCGACTTCGAAGAGCCCGTCGGTCCTGCTTTCTGGGAGCGCGGATGAGCACTACGAACACCTCCACGAATCCCTCAGGCGCCGACGCGCCGGGGCGCTCGCGCGAGAAGGCACCAGCTGGCGAGAAGGTCGCCGACTGGGCCGACGGCCGGCTCGGGATCTACTCCCTGGCCAAGGCCAACATGCGCAAGATCTTCCCGGACCACTGGTCCTTCATGCTGGGCGAGATCTGCCTGTACAGCTTCATCATCATCATCCTCACGGGTGTGTACCTGACGTTGTTCTTCCACCCGTCGATGAACGAGGTGGAGTACGCCGGCAGTTACGTCCCGATGCAGGGACAGCTGATGTCGGAGGCGTTCGCCTCCACGCTGGACATCAGTTTCGACGTGCGTGGTGGTCTGCTCATCCGGCAGATCCACCACTGGGCGGCGCTCATCTTCCTCGCCGGCATGTTCGTGCACATGATGCGCGTCTTCTTCACCGGCGCGTTCCGCAAGCCGCGTGAGATCAACTGGCTGTTCGGCTTCCTGCTGTTCGTCCTCGGCATGTTCACCGGCTTCACCGGCTACTCGCTCCCGGACGACCTGCTCTCCGGCACCGGTGTCCGCTTCACGCAGGGCGCGATCCTGGCCACGCCGATCGTCGGCACGTACATCTCGATGTTCCTGTTCGGCGGGGAGTTCCCCGGCACCGACTTCGTGTCGAGGTTCTACTCGATCCACATCCTGCTGCTGCCCGGCATCATGCTGGGCCTCGTGGTCGGCCACCTGATCCTGGTCTTCTACCACAAGCACACGCAGTTCGCGGGCCCCGGAAAGACCAACAAGAACGTCGTCGGCATGCCGCTGCTGCCGGTCTACATGGCCAAGGCAGGAGGCTTCTTCTTCCTGGTCTTCGGTTTCATCGCGATGGTGTCCGCGGTCGCGTCCATCAACCCGATCTGGGTGCTGGGACCGTACCGGCCGGACCAGGTGTCCACGGGCGCCCAGCCGGACTGGTACATGGGCTTCGCCGAGGGTCTGGTCCGCGCCATGCCCGGCTGGGAGATCAACATCTGGGGCCACACACTCGTCCTGGGTGTGTTCATCCCGCTGGTGCTCTTCGGTCTCTTCCTCGGCATCCTCGCGCTCTACCCGTTCATCGAGTCCTGGATCACCGGGGACAAGAGCGAGCACCACATCCTGGACCGGCCGCGCAACGCCCCGACCCGTACGGCCTTCGGTGTCGCCTGGGTGACCGCGTACATGATCATGCTGATCGGCGGTGGCAACGACATCGTCGCGACGCAATTCCATCTGTCGATCAACTCGGTCACCTGGTTCGTACGGATCGGGTTCTTCGCCGGACCGGTCCTCGCGTTCGTCGTCACCAAGCGGATCTGTCTCGGCCTCCAGCGCCGCGACAAGGACAAGGTGCTGCACGGCCGTGAGTCGGGCATCATCAAGCGCCTGCCGCACGGTGAGTTCGTCGAGGTCCACGAGCCCCTCAGCCAGGAGGCTCTGCACACCCTCACGGCGCACGAGCAGTACGAGCCGGCCGCGATCGGCCCGGCGGTCGACGAGAACGGTGTCGAGCGCAAGGTGAAGGGCCCGCAGAAGCTGCGCGCCAAGCTCAGCAACGCGTACTTCGGGGAGGACAACCAGATCCCGAAGCCCACCGCCGAGGAGTACAAGGAGATCACGAGCGGCCACGGCCACCACTGATCTTCGAACTGTTCGCCACGGCAGGAGCCCCGTCCATTGCCCGGACGGGGCTCTTTGCCGTCCCCGGGGCTGGATAGGGTGGACCTGTTCCCGTACGAGCTATGAGCTACGGGCGAGATCCCACATCCCACAGGCGTCCCCAACGCGGGACGGACGATCCAGGAGCGGCATATGAGCGCTGTGACCCCCGCCGGAGGCGACACCGCGGCGGTCCGTTCCTGGCCCGCCCTGCTGAACGGCCTGCTGGACGGACACGACCTGAGCGCCGCCGACACCGCCTGGGCGATGGACCTGATCATGCGGGGCGAGGCGACCGACGCGCAGATCGCCGGGTTCGTGGTGGCGCTGCGGGCCAAGGGCGAGACCGTCGAGGAGATCGTCGGGTTCGTCCGGGCGATGTACGAGCACGCGAACGTGATCGAGGTGCCGGGGGAGACCGTCGACATCGTCGGTACGGGCGGCGATGGGGCGAAGACCGTCAACATCTCCACCATGTCGGCGATCGTCATCGCCGGTACGGGTGCCAAGGTCGTCAAGCACGGCAACCGGGCGGCCTCCTCGGCCTCCGGGGCGTCCGACGTGCTGGAGAAGCTCGGCGTCAATCTGGAACTGCCGACGCATCGGGTGGCCCAGGTCGCCGAGACGGCCGGGATCACCTTCTGCTTCGCGGCCAAGTTCCACCCCGCGATGCGTCATGCGGGTGCCGCGCGTGGGCAGTTGGGGATCCGTACGGTCTTCAACGCGCTCGGTCCGCTGACCAACCCGGCGAAGGTGAAGGCGCAGGCCGTCGGGTGCGCCGATCCCCGGATGGCGCCGATCATGGCCGGTGTCTTCGCCGAGCGCGGCAATTCATCGCTCGTCTTCCGCGGCGACGACGGGCTCGACGAGCTGACGACGACGGCCACGTCGCGGGTGTGGGTCGTGCGGGACGGCAAGGTGCGCGAGGAGTCGTTCGATCCGCGTGACGTGGGGATCGAGCTGGTGCCCGTGGAGGCGTTGCGGGGGGCTGACGCCTCGTACAACGCGGATGTGGCCCGGCGGCTGCTCAACGGGGAGACCGGGCCTGTGCGGGACGCTGTGCTGCTCAATTCGGCGGCGGCGCTGGTGGCTCTGTCGCCGGGGGACGGGCCGCTCGCGGACCAGCTCCGGGCGGGGATGGCGAAGGCGGCGGACGCGATCGACTCCGGGGCGGCGAAGGCCACGCTGGAGCGGTGGGTGGCGGCGACCAACGTGTAGCCGCCGGCCGCGTGTGTCGTCGGGTGCGGGCCGGTGGGGGCTGGTCGCGCAGTTCCCCCGCGCCCCTGAAAGACTGCGCAGTTTCCCGCGCCCCTGAAAAGGGGAGATCG
>NZ_JAPWHT010000441.1:0-8535 GCF_027270795.1 Streptomyces sp. ActVer | reverse complement strand
CTACGCCGCCGAACACCACCCGGGCGAGCACGACGACAGCGCGCTGCGGCACGCAGAGCAGGCGACAGACGACTGGCTGCGGCGAGTGGAGACAGCGACGGCGCGAGGAATTGCCCCTGACTCGCCAGCAGCCGATCCCGTCGTCACCGCCATCGTGGCGACCTGGATCCCCACGCAAGCTGCTCCGGACGGAAAGGAGCTCGTCGACAACGTGCAGGCCAGGGGTCTACTCCTTGAGCAGCTCGAAGTCGCCTCCGACGCGCACGCGGAGCGGTACTGGCAGCTGCTGTGCATCATCAACGGCTGGCCCGTGCGGCCCAGCATGGCGGCGGCCGGCCGATGGCTGACGACGGCCCTGCGGGCGCATCCTGAACCCGGTGCACGAGCCGCGCAACTCGCCGAGTTGTACGACGTCGGGCAGGACGTGTGGGAACCGACCGGCGTGCTCCACGCCTGTGACGAAGTCCTGGACGCCGTCGGCGGGCTCGTCTCCGCGGTGGAGCCGGGCCAGTTCGACCGGCCAACGGCCTGCGCCGACTGGGACGTTCACACCCTCCTCAACCATCTGGTCTGGGAGAACCTGCTGTGGGCCGGCCTGGCCAACGGAACTCCCCGTTCCGGCTTCACCGCCGACCATCTCGGGGACGACCATGTCGCCGCATTCCGTACCGCGTCCCAAGCCGCACGGTCGGCCTTCAGGCGCCCGGGCATGCTCGAGCGGCGCTACGGGCCCGCTCCCGGGCGACGGCTCGTCGAGCAGTTGGTGATCGAGATGCTGGTCCACGGCTGGGACCTGGCCCAGGCCATCGGGCACCCCTACGACAGCGTTCAGCACGTCGCTGAGACGGCACTGCCCGTCGTACGCGAGATCTACGGCGATCTGCCCCGTACTGCCGCCGGTTCCTTCGCTCCGCCACAGCCGGTCCCCGACGATGCCGGCCCGCTCGACCGTCTCGCCGCCTACCTGGGCCGCACTGTCACGTGACGAACAGCCGGCGCGACCACATTCCCGTATACCCGCCTGAGTACGTTCGCGTGTACGCCGGCGCCCCGGAACAGGACGTCCCTGGGAAAGGCGCAATGAGTCCACAAAGTCTTGGCTCTGCGTCGCCCTTCCAACGGAAAGCTTTGATCGGCTGTGCAGTCCTTGTCGGCAGTTCCCTCACGCTCGGGGCGAGCAACGCGGCTGCTGCCACGTGGACTTTCGAGAAGGGCCCGTCGTACTCCGACGGAACCTTCAGCATCATCGCCTACAACAACGGCCGCAGCGCGGGCCTCATGGAGTGGCGCGGCGATCCTCTCAGTGGCTACCCTGGCGACGCGTTCCGCGTATTCGACAAGCTCTCCGACGGACGTGGCATGGAAGCCAAAATGATCCTCCCGGTGACCGGACGCAAGGCCACTACGCGCGGGCACTCGGCCGAGTACTTCAGCCCGTGGAACACCGGAGATCTGACAGAGGGCACCAAGGTCACCATCCAGCTCTGCTCCGTCGCCGGTGACTACGCGGACTGCAGTTTCTCCTACAGCGGCCACGCGTAACCACACGCTGGCCCACCGGCCTCAAGACATCTCGCCGCCCGCCCCCGGAAGCCGTGGGACGGGCGGCTTCTCTCTTCCCCTCAACCTTGATCCACTTGCACAACACAACCGAGGCGCTCCTCTCCGGCCGGGTGCGAACTCCCCAGCGGCCACGGACCGGCACGGAGTCAACTCCCCCTGCGGGCCTGCGTCGAGCACGCGTCGCAGGCATCGTTCCGACTGACGCCTCACGTCGACACGCCAGCAACCGTGTCCCTGGCCACGCCGGCTGAGTGGGTCACTCCCATCGAGAGCCGCCACGTCTGTGCGTCGGGCGCTTCGCTGACTCTGAGGGCAGGCAGCGGTCAACGCTCAGGTTCAAACAGTGCCCACAACCAGGCGCGCGAGGGCTACGGCCTCCAGGCCGACGGCCCGGTCGTGGCCAAGCAGTACAGACTGCCGCGGATGGCCCTGACACGCAGCGCCAAAATCACCATCGCCAAGTACGCGTGGAGCGGCCGCGAGCGCCTGGGACTGCTCCGCACCCGCGACGACGCGATCGCCCCGCACGCAATGCGCTGGCCCGATGAAATCCGCTCACCCCAGGAGTCAAGCGGGCGGGTGACGGCTCGTAAGACACGTGACGGAGGCCGGGGGCGATGTTGCGGTGCCCGGCGGCGTGGAGGGAATTGATCGCCAGGTTGCGCAGGGTGGCCATGTTGTCGGGGCCGCGGCCAGTGCGGATCTTGGAGGCGTCCTCGGCGAAGGTGGTGTCGCGGACGAAGGAGAGCCTGTTCTCGATGGTCCACTGCGATCCGGAGAGGTGACCGAGCCACGCGGGAGAGGCCATGTCGGTGGTCCAGTCAGGGCGGGCATGCCGGGCCGGCAGGATGCGGAGATCTTCAAGGCAGATGCGTCCGCTGCAGCACCACTCCGTGCTGCGACTCTCGTGTACACGAGGATCGTGCAAGTGCGAGCGAGCATCGTTCTAACGTTTCTGCAGGTCAACTCGGTTGAATGGAATCACCTCACTCCCTCACCGAGAAAAAGGTAGCCATGATCGCCAACTACGGCTTCAACGCCACCCTGACCGCCAAGCCCGCAATGGGCGACCAACTGGTCGAACTGCTGCTGACCGGCCTGAACGAAGGCAGCCCCGGCGCAAGCGAACACTGCGTCGTCTACCTCGTCTCCCGGTCCGCGTCCAGCCCCGACATCGTCCACGTCACCGAGGGCTGGACCAGCGAGGAGGACCACCACCGGATCTTCGCCGGCGAGGCCGCCCAGGCCATCGTGGCGCAGATCGACGGACTGCTGGCCAAGGAGTCCGAGTACACGGACTACGTCCCGATCCGCGGCAAGGCCGCCATCTGACCCCCGGTCGCCCCATCCCCCGGCCCCTGCTGCCTCGGCGCCTCCCGAACAGGCTCTCCCCTCACCTGACCGTCCGCAACCACCCCACGAAAGGACCCGACCATGGCCACAACACGACCTGCCTTGGACCTCGAACTGCGTGAGCTGCTCGCCGACATGCCCCTCATGTCCCAGCTCAGCCCAGAAGTGCTCGCGCAACTGCGTCAGCTCCCGTCGACACCGGTCGAGCCCCTCCTCGCCCACCGGCAGGTCGACCGGCGCGAAGTCACCGTGCCGGCCAAGGACGGTGCCCCGATCCCTTTGTCGGTCTTCAGCCCCGCGAGCGCCGATCGCACCAGCGCCGCACCTTGCGTCTACTGGATGCACGGCGGCGGGATGGTCATGGGTGACCGCTTCTCGCAGATCGACATTCCCCTGGAGTGGCTCGACGAGTTCGGTGCCGTCGTAGTCTCCGTGGACTACCGGCTCGCACCCGAGGCCACCGGTACCGCCCTGGTGGACGACTGCTACCAGGGACTGCTGTGGGTCGCGGAACACTCCTCCGAACTGGGCATCGATCCCTCCCGGATCGTCGTCGCGGGCGCCAGCGCCGGCGGCGGTCTCGCCGCCGGCGTCACCCTGCTGGCTCGCGATCTCGGCACCTCGGCGATCGCCGCGCAGATGCTGATCTGCCCCATGCTCGACCACCGCAACACCAGCACCTCCAGCCGCCAGTACTCCGGCGGACCCGGCGTGTGGACCCGCGAGATGAACGAATTCGGATGGCGTGCCGTCCTCGGTGACCTCACCGACCAGGAGGTACCCGAGTACGTCTCACCCGCACTGGCCAACGATCTCTCCGGTCTACCGACCACCTACATCGACACCGGCTCCGCCGAAGTCTTCCGCGACGAGGACACCGACTACGCCACCCGCATCTGGGCGGCCGGCGGCCAGGCCGAACTCCACGTCTGGGCGGGCGGCTTCCACGGCTTCGACGCCCTGTACCCGCAGGCGCGCATCTCGGCCACAGCCCGCCGGACCCGCACCGCCTGGCTCGCCCGGCTCCTGCTGCCGGACTCCGCCGCACAGCCCCATTGACGAACTCGCACAGCACACGCACGACCACACACCAGGGGAGCAGCATGAAGGTCGCCGTCGTCCCGGCCAGCTCCGGCACAGGACGAACCGCCGCGATCGAGATAGTCAAAATGCGAAAACGGAGCCATCCCCATCCCGGGCACCAACCCACAAGGAGGGCTGGAGGCGGCCGCCATCATCAAGAAGGACAGCGGCACGGCCGCCACACTCCCGCTGAACGTCAGCGAAGCAGGCACCTTCACGGCCTTCCGCGCTCGTGCACGTCGCCAACGGAGCGGTGACCAGCGCCGGCTCAGAGACGGCACCGGCGCAGCGCTGCTACCGGTCGTCGTCACAGTGGGCGGCGATGGCTCGGTCCAGGGTGAGGTGGTCGGCCCAGCTGCCGTGGAAGACGAAGGGCACTCGGCTGGTGAGTTTGATCCGGGCCAACAGGGTGCGGGGGACGGACTTCGTCGGTTCCTGCGGCATCCAGGAGCCGCGCCGTGCCCTCTGTGCTCGGTGTGCCCTCTGTGATTCGGCCGCGTGCACTGCACACCGTGACGACGACACGAGCGTCGTTGCAGATCCTCTGGACCTTCCCGGAGTCCGGGTTTGTCGAGAGGAACAGCTCGCCGCCGTCCACCGCGTGCCAGACCGGCGTAGCGACGCTCGTGCCGTTCTTGCGGTACGTGGTGAGGCGGACGTAGCGGCGGCGGCTCCGTTCATCGAGGACGGTCACAGGGCATTGATTCCTTCCTGCGGGGGGAGGCGGGCACTCGGTGATGTCGGGCGACGGTCCTGCGGTCCGGTCCCGGGGCTGTTCGCCCGTGCGTACGAGTGCGGGCTCAGGGCGGCTGTCGGACTCGTGCACACGGTTCCGAGGCCACGACCGAGGGATCGCCCCGACACGGCGATCGGGGGTTGCTCCACCGCAACCGACATGGCCGAAAATGTGTCTCCCATCGCGTGGCCCGGAGCTTCCCAGGTCCATGGACGCTCCGGCACCACGACGGCCCTGAGGGGGATACCGATGAACACATGGGCAGTTCCTGGCTACACCGAATCGCTGGAGCTGGGCTCCGGGGCGAGCGGCCGGGTCGTCCTGGCCGTGCACGAAGGGACCGGCATCGCGGTCGCGGTGAAGTATCTCAGCGAGTCCCTGTACACCCGGCCTGGCTTCGTACACGACTTCCGCGCGGAGGCGCGACTGCTCGCCGGCCTGAACAGCCCGTATGTCACCGGGTTGTACGAGTACGTCGAGAGCCCCGACGGCGCCGCCATCGTTATGGAGCTGGTGGACGGTGTGTCCCTCCGTTCCCTGCTGACCGCGCAGAGCCCGCTGGAACCCGAAGCCGCACTCGTGATCCTCAAGGGCTCCCTGCTCGGCCTGGCCGACGCCCACCGGCTCGGTGTGGTCCACCGCGACTACAAGCCGGAGAACGTCCTCGTCAGTTCCGACGGCACGTCGAAGCTCGTCGAGTTCGGCATCGCGGTGACCACGGGTGAGAGCGCCGGAGTGGCCGGAACCCCCGCCTACATGGCCCCTGAGCAGTGGACCGGTGCGCCCGCCTCACCCGCGGGCGACGTGTACGCGGCAACAGCCACCTTCTTCGAGTGCCTGACCGGCCATAAGCCGTACCCGGCCGACAACCTCGCCGAACTCGCGCTGCGGCACGTCGACTCGCCCGTCCCGGCCGAGGATGTGCCCGAGGCGGTGCGGTCACTGGTCCGGCGTGGCCTGGCCAAGTCGCCCGAGGCACGGCCCTCGCACGCCGCGGCGTTCGTCGCGGACCTGGAGGCGGCGGCCGTCGCCGGGTACGGCCACGAGTGGGAGGAACGTGGCCGCGGCAGGCTCTCCGCACTCGCGGCGCTGTTGCTGCTGCGTTCCCCGGTCCGCTCCGGCCCGGAGACCACTACGGACACCGCCCGCACCGTCCTGCGCCCGGCAGCCGGCGGGGGAGGTGGGTGGGCCCGCACGTGGCGGCCCACTCGCCCGGGCGTGCTCGTGTCGGCCGCGGCCGCGCTCCTTGCGATCGTTCTGGCGTATGGCGTGCCGCGGAACGACGGCCAGGCGGCCGACCAGGCGGCCGAAGCGTTCGCCACGACCAGTGCGCAGCCCGGAGTGGAGTCGGGGTCCGCCTCTCCGACCTCGTCGGTCGAGCCTGCCGAGTCCTCGGCATCCGCCGGGTCGACCGGCCCCTCCCCGTCCGGCTCGCAGAGCTCGGCCTCCGACGGCACCTCGGCGTCGGCCTCGGCCCCGACGGAAGAGACCACGCCACCCGGCGGAGCGACGGCCACGCCGACCGCGTCCCCCACCCCCACCGCGCCCACCGCGCCCGCGGTCAAGGACGTCGCCGTGTCCGGCTTCCGCCAGACAGGCCCCACCACGGGTACGACCACCGTCTCCATCACCACGGACGGCACCGGGCCGATCTCCGTGGCCGTGTCCTGGTACACGGGCGACACCAGTGGGCAGCTCGGCACGCCGGACGGAACGCCCGAGACACTCGACCGCAGTGGCGCCACGCAGTACACGTTCACTGTCGACCACACGTTCCAGGGCAAGGGCTGCTACTGGGCTGTGCAGGCCACGACAGCTCCTGCGTCCGCCGACGGCGGCGCCTCACAGCAGCTCCTGACGAGGCGGTGCGACATCCGTTGAATCCGACCAACGACCGCACCACCCCGCCCGGCAACGGCTCCTGGCCCTCACCCCCCGACCACAACGCCGACGCGGAAGCGGAGTACAGCGCCACCGTACTGGGGAGCCACTGGTTCCAGAGACCCGAACAGGACACCACGCCGGAGGGGGACCGAACCGCCGTGGCACCGCCCACGCCGGAGATCCGTCCCGACCGTGTCGAAGGAACGGTCCTGCGCTTCGGCCCCGGTGTGACCGCTGCTCTCTCGCACCGTTCAGGGACCCAGCTGTCCGCCGCCGTGCCGACGCCCACCCGGCATCCGCGAGGAGGTCTGCGCCGACATGCCCTGCCGGCGCTGGTACTGCTCATGGTCATCGCGTTCCTCGCCTGGCAGCGTTCCGGCACCGGCTTCGCCGTGGACAGGGTGGCCGTCACGACCCGCAACACGACGGTGGAATGCGACAGCACGGCGGATATCGTCGGAGTGATCACCACGAACGGCCGACCGGGCACCCTGTCCTACCGCTGGGTCCGCAGCGACGGCACAACCTCGGCCGTCCTGCGCGAAGTGATGCCCGGGGACCAGAAGAAGGCACGAGTACATCTGCTGTGGACGTTCCGGGGCGAAGGCCGCTACCGGGCCCAGGCCGAGTTGCACGTCCTCTCCCCCAGCCGCCACACAGCCACAATTCGCTTCGTGTACGACTGCTCCTGACGACAGGGAAGAATCCGGTGGTTGCCGTACCGGTTGGGTCGGCGGTCGTGATCGATTCGATGTCCGCCTTCCGAACGGCAGACCGCCGTTGACGCAGGCGTACTCTCACCGAGCACGCGACGAGGCCACAGAGACACTCACCGCATTCATCGCCCCTGTGCGGGCGCGCCTTGCCGAGAGGTCCCCGTAGGTGTTTCTTGACCTGCTGAAAGGCCGTGCTGTACGGGCCAGCTGAGGTGGGTGTCGGCGTCCAGCTTGCCCAGGGCGGGCTCGGTCCCCTGTTCAAACACCAGGCCCGCACGCTCAGCCCGGACACCGGTGCCCCTTTGCTCTCCCGAGATCAGGAAGGCAGCGTTCATGCGCCGGCCCACCGCAAGGTGATGGATACTGCACGGTCCGCCCACCCGTTCCGCGAGACACGGCCGAGCAGGCGTTGCCTGACGCGTCGGGATGATCGTCGCGCCGTCGTCGTCGCATCTGGGCTCGCCCGGCACTGCCAGGCGGGGGCGGACCTGAACGAGTGCGGCCCGGTAGGCAATCGCAGGTCTGTCAGTGCGCATGGCCGGGCCGCGTCACTGCTTCAGGCGACCGATGCACCGCTCGACGGCACTGCGTTCCTTGTGAGCCACGGGGTCGAAGGCGTCGGCCGTATGGTGGGCGAACCGGGGCGGCACCAGCGAGGATCAGCGCCGGCGCACAGGAGGTCCTCGTATGTACGGCGCGACTCTCATCACGTGACCATGGCCCGGCGGCAACGCGACTGGATTGTGCCCGCACTCCTGTTGGGGCCGCCGAATCAGTGGGCGGCTTCGCACTGTCCATATGGGGTTTGTCGGCGACCCGGTCGATGGCGTACACAGCGCCCGTACGGGAGTTGGATCCCGTACGGACGCCCTGGCGGCACCGGACGCCTTTCACGGCAATCGTCTCGGGATTCGCCGTCGCGCCCAGCGCCACCAACGCCTCCGGCCCGGCCTTGCCCTTCAGCATGAACCGCAGCACAACCTGATTGCCACGTCGGCCACCAGAGACCTTGCAGCCGATGCCGGCGGAGGCGACGCCAGGATCAACCAGCAACTGCGAACTCCGGGCCCGGATGCAGCGCCGCAGGGATCCGATCAGCTCGTGCCCCAAAGCACGGTGGAGCGCCGTCGGGTCGTCCGGTGCCGCGGCGCGGGTGACGGTCACGTGTACAGGCCGGACGGTGCGAACGGTGGCCGCGGC
>NZ_JAPWHT010000440.1:0-8576 GCF_027270795.1 Streptomyces sp. ActVer | reverse complement strand
GCCTCCGCCAGGCCCGCCGCGGCCGCGCTCGCCCGGCCGGGCGCGTACCCCACGGACTCCATGAACTGGCCGGTCCCGGAGAGTCCGCCCCCGCCGAACCAGCCGAAGAGCTTCTGTGTCCCGTGCGCCGCGAGCACCCCGCCCGTGCCGAGGCGGAGCAGCAGCAGTCCCAGGTCGCGTCGGTCGAAAGAGGTCACGGTTCTCGTCACTCCTCGGATGTCCCAGTCGGCCGTCCTCACGCGGACGGCCCCTTTTGTCTCGTACGCCGCCTGCCCACCGTCGCACCGAACGGTCGCCGGGGTCCCGGCCCGCGCCGCCGTTCGGGTGGCGGGGGCGGCCGGGCGGTGTGAGTCTGGCGTCCATGACGATTCAGGTAGCCAAGCTGAGCAACCCGGCCGTCCGGGAGTTCGTCAGCGCCGTGAACGCCCATGACCGGGACGCCTTCCGGGCCGTCCTCGCGCCCGGCGCGACCATGTCCGACGACGGTTCGGACCGCGACCTCGACGAGTGGACCGAGCGGGAGATCTTCGACTCCCACGGTCATATGGAGGTCGACAACGAGTCGGACGGCGGCCTCGCCCTCCTCGCCCGCTACAGCAACGACGCCTGGGGCGAGATGAGGACGCGGTGGAGTTTCACCGTCGACGACGGCGGCAAGGTCTCCCGCTTCGAGACCGGCCAGGCGTAGCGACCGCCGCGACTCCGCCGTCGCGGTCTTGCCTTCGCCCGCACTTCAACTCCTGGCGTCCATGGGCATGGAGAGCAGCGGAAGCACGCGGAACTACGACGGGCGCAGGACTCTGGGGCGCAGCGGTATCGAGGTGAGCGCCCTCGGTTTCGGCTGCTGGGCCATCGGCGGCGAGTGGGCGAGACCCGACGGACAGCCCCCGGGCTGGGGCAAGGTCGACGACGACGAGTCCGTACGGGCGATCCGCCGCGCCCTCGATCTCGGCGTCACCTTCTTCGACACGGCGGACGCGTACGGCACCGGGCACAGCGAGCGTGTCCTCGCGCGGGCGCCCGGCAAGCGGCGGGCCGACGTCGTCGTCGCGACCAAGTGGGGCAACGTCATCGACGAGGAGCGCAGGCTCGCCGTGGGCAGCGACGACTCCCCGGAGTACGCCCGACGCGCGCTGACCGCCTCACTGCGACGGCTGGACACCGACCACATCGACCTCTACCAGCTCCGCATCTCCGACGCCGACCCGGAGCGCGCCGCCCAACTCCGGGACACCTGCGAGGAGTTCGTCCGCGAGGGGCTCGTCCGTGCGTATGCCTGGAGCACCGACGACCCGGAGCGGGCCGCGGTCTTCGCCGAGGGCGAGCACTGCGCGGCCGTGCAGCACCGACTCAACGTCCTCCAGGACGCGCCCGAAATGCTCGCGCTCTGCGAGGAGGCGGGGCTCGCGAGCATCAACCGCAGTCCGCTGGCGATGGGGTTGCTGACCGGCAGGCGCGGGCCCGGTCGGTCCCTCGAGGCGGGCGACATCCGCAGCAGGCCGCCCGCCCGGCTCCCGGGTTTCGGCGACGGCGGCGGAGCCGACCCCGAGTGGCTCGCCCGCGTCGACGCCCTCCGGTCCGTCCTCACCAGCGACGGCCGTACGCTCGCCCAGGGCGCCCTCGCCTGGCTGTGGGCCCGTAGCCCGCGCACCGTGCCCATCCCCGGCTTCCGCTCGGTCGCACAGGCGGAGGAGAACGCGGGCGCACTCGCCCAAGGTCCGCTCACGGCATGGCAGTTGACCGAGATCGACGAGGTCCTGGGCCGCTGAACGGCGGACGCACGGGCCCCCGCCCGGATTGATGGGCAGCCGTTCCGTGGCCCGGGTCGCAATCCCGCGGTCCCACGCGGAATCCCCCCACCCGAACCGCCGGAACGGCTGCCGCCTCCCCCCAGAGGTGTGGCACGGAAGTCCTGTGCTCCAAGTGTGAAGTTCTGGTGGAGGAGTGTCGAGCATAGGCCTGTAACCGGCCGGGATACCGCGGAGGTGACCCCTCCGTTTGTGCAGATTGACCAGCCGGGCCGCGCCCCTCAGGGGCGCGGGGAACTGCGCGCCCAGCCACGTCCGGCCCGCACCCTGCCACGGCGCTGGGTCACCCCCGTCCTACGTACGGCATCGCCGTAGCAAGCACCGTCGCGAACTGCACATTCGCTTCAAGCGGCAGCGCCGCCATGTGCCGCACCGTACGAGCCACGTCCGCCACGTCCATGACGGGCTCGGCCGCCACCTCCCCGTTCGCCTGCAGCGCCCCCGTCTGCATCCGCTCGGTCATGTCCGTCGCAGCGTTGCCGATGTCGATCTGCCCGCAGGCGATCCGGTACGGCCGCCCGTCCAGCGACAGCGACTTCGTGAGGCCGGTCAGCGCGTGCTTGGTCGCCGTGTACGCGGCCGAGTGCGGGCGGGGCGTATGCGCCGAGATCGAGCCGTTGTTGATGATCCGGCCGCCCTGCGGATCCTGCTCCTTCATCTGCCGGTACGCCGCCTGCGCGCACAGGAACGCACCGTCGAGGTTGGTGCCGACCACGTGCCGCCAGGCCTCGTACGGCAGCTCCTCGAACGGCACTCCGCCCGGGCCGAAGGTGCCCGCGTTGTTGAAGAGGAGGTCGAGCCGCCCGAAGCGGTCCCGTACGGCGGCGAAGAGCGCGGCCACCTCGTCGGGCCGCGAGACATCGGTGCGCACACACAAGGACGTGCCGTCCTTCGGGGCCGGCTGCCCCGGGCGTGCCGTCTCCGCGAGCGCCGCCGTCTCCTCCAGGCGCTCCGTGCGGCGGCCCGCGAGCGCCACCGACCAGCCGGTGCGCAGCAGTTCCACGGCCACGGCCCGGCCGATCCCCGAGCCCGCTCCCGTCACGACCGCGATCTTCGTTCCCTTGGCGTTCATGGCCCAGCAGCGTACGTGAGGACAGGCGATCTTCCGCCACACGATTCTCATCTGTCCGACATCTGACTGGTGTGTACGTGACAGTCCGACGTCGAATCTGATCACTCCAATACCTAGTACAACAACAGTCAGGGGAGGGCCAGATGACACTCGCAGGCCACCAGCAACAGTCGCAGCACGCCCCCGAACTCCGCGCCGCCGCCCGTCACCTCGGACGCCGCCGTTTCCTCACGGTCACCGGCGCGGCCGCCGCGCTCGCCTTCGCCACCAACCTGCCGACCGCGGGTGTGGCGGGCGCCGCCGAACTCGACGCGGCGAAGATCACCGACAACCCCTTCACGCTCGGCGTCGCCTCCGGTGACCCGCTGCCCACCTCCGTGGTGCTGTGGACCCGGCTCGCGCCCGCCCCGTTCCAGGCCGACTCCGGTCTGCCGTCGCAACGCGTCACCGTGCGCTGGGAGTTGGCCCGCGACGAACGCTTCAGAAACATCGTCAGACGCGGCGCGGCCGTCGCCCACCCCGAGTTCCACCACTCCGTACACGTCGAGGTCGGCCACCTCGACTCCGACCGCGTCTTCTACTACCGCTTCCGCGTGGGCAGTTGGGTCAGCGAGACCGCCCGTACACGCACCGCGCCCTCGTCCCGCTCGGACGTCTCCGAACTGACGCTGGCCGTAGTCTCCTGCCAGGCGTACCACGACGGGTACTTCACCCCGTTCGGCCATCTCGCCGAGGACGACGTCGACGTGGTCTTCCACGTCGGCGACTACCTGTACGAGTACGCGGTCAGCTCGGTCGGCGGCGTGCGCAACTACACCGACCGCGTGCTGCCCGACATCTTCAACCGGGAGACGATCACGCTGGAGGACTACCGGCTGCGGTACGCCCTCTACAAGACCGACCCCGACCTGCAGGCCGTGCACGCCGCGCACCCCTTCGTCGTCACCTGGGACGACCACGAGACCGAGAACAACTACGCGGACGACATCCCCGAGAACGACGTACCGCCGGAGGAGTTCCTGCTGCGCCGCGCCGCCGCGTACCGCTCGTACTGGGAGAACCTGCCGCTGCGCCACCCGCAGCGGCCCGAGGGTGCCGACATGCGGCTCTACCGCCGTCTGAACTGGGGGCGGCTCGCGCAGTTCGACATCCTCGACACCCGGCAGTACCGCACGGACCAGGCGAACGGCGACGGCTGGAAGACGCCGACCCCCGAGTCGGAGGCCGAGTCGCAGACCCTGCCGGGGCTCGCCCAGGAGCGCTGGCTGACCGACGGCTGGAAGCGGTCGAACGCGCTGTGGAACGTCATACCGCAGCAGGTCGTCTTCGCCCGCCGCAACCACGCCACCGCCGGCAACACCACCCTGAGCATGGACGCCTGGGACGGTTACCCCGCCTCGCGCCGGCGGCTCCTCGCGGGCGCCGAGGCCGCCGGTGTGGAGAACCTGATGGTGCTCACCGGCGACGTCCATGTGTCGTACGCCTTCGACATCAAGCAGGACTTCGCCGACCCGGGGTCGCGGACGCTGGGTACGGAGATCGTCGCCACGTCGGTCACCAGTGGGCAGAACGGGGCCGCCCGGCCCGCCAACTGGGCGGGTTATCTTGCCGCCAACCCGCACATGAAGCACTACAACGGGCATCGGGGGTATTCGACGGTTCGCCTCGGGCGTGAACTGGCTCGGGTGGACTTCAAGACGGTGGCTGCCGTGACCACGCCCGGGGCCCCGATCACGACCGCCGCGTCTTTTGTCACTGAGGTGGGGGATCAGGGGCTGAAGCCCGCGTAGCGGTTACGGCGGGAGGGGTGGGGAACTGCGGGTGGTTCGTCGGCCGCGAGCCGTTCGTGGCTGGTCGCGCAGTTCCCCGCGCCCCTAAAAGACTGCGCAGTTCCCCGCGCCCCTGAAGGGGCGCCTCAGCTGAGCTCTGACGGATAGTGGACGCCGACGCGGTCCCGTACCGCGTCCAGCGTTCGCATCACCGCCAGGGTGCCGTCGAGGGGGACCAGGGGGGACTCGGTCTCGCCGGCGCGGAGGCAGCGCATGACCTCGATGGCCTCGTGCTTGAGGCCGGCCCGGGTTCCGTCGGTCGCGCTCGCGGTGAACTCCTGCGGGTCGCGGCCGTCGCGGTGCAGTACGAAGCGGTCGGCGTGGAAGAAGCCGGACGGGATGTCGATACGGCCCTCGGATCCGGTGACCGAGGCGGAGGTCGACGTGCCGCCCACCAGAGAGCAGTGCAACGAAGCGAGAGCACCGCTCTCCCAGGAGAGCAGCATTCCCGTCTGGAGATCGACGCTCTCGTCGGAGAGCACCGCTCTCGCCATCACCTCCGAGGGCTCACCGAGCAGCAGGTGCGCGAACGACACCGGGTAGACGCCCAGGTCGAGCAGCGCGCCGCCGCCCTGCGCCGGATCGCGCAGCCGGTGGGTGGGAGGGAAGGGCCCCGAAAGACCGAAGTCGGCCTGGACCGTGCGGACCTCGCCGATCGCCCCTTCGTCGACCAGCGCCTTCAGTTGCCGGATCAGCGGGTTGCAGTACATCCACATGGCCTCCATCAGGAAGCTCCCGCGCTCCTTCGCGAGGCCGACCAGCTCCTGGGCCTCGCGCGAGTTCAGCGTGAAGGCCTTCTCGCACAGCACGTTCCGGCCCGCCTCAAGACAGAGTCCGGCCGCCGTCCGGTGCGCCGAGTGCGGAGTCGCGACGTACACGACATCCACGTCCTCGTCCGCCGCGAGGCTCTCCCAGTCGCCGTACGCCCGGGGGATCCCGAACCGCTCCGCGAACGTCTTCGCCGACTCCTCGGTGCGCGACGCCACCGCGACCACCTCGGCGTCCGGCAGATCGATCAGATCCGCCGTGAACGCCCCGGCGATCCCACCGGTCGCCAGCACGCCCCACCGCACACGCTCTCCCGCCATCCCAACCCCTCGCTCCATGAGCACGATCACCCGATGGCCCACGACCCGAACCCGAGCGTGGTCGACGACCCGGACATCGCCGACGACTCGAACGCGATGGTCTCGACCACCTGTACGAGCTGAGAGCATAGGTGGCGTATTCCACAAACAGGGAGGGGCACATGTCCGAGCGTGGCCGCACCACGCGGGACCAGGACGGCCCGGAGGGGCACATACCGAGCGCGGCCGTCACCGAGACGGTCACCGACGCGGTCACCGACGCGGTCACCGAAGAGACCGCGACCGCCGCCGCGGCGGCACCGGTACCGCCACCGGAGGCCCGCCGTTCCGTGGGACTCCTGGTCACCCTCGTCCTCGGCGGCCTCACCGCCGTACCGCCGCTGTCCATGGACATGTACCTCCCGGCACTCCCGGAGGTCACCGACGCGCTCCACGCGTCCGCGGCCACCGTGCAGCTGACGCTCACCGCCTGCCTCGCCGGCATGGCGCTCGGGCAGCTGGTCGTCGGCCCGATGAGCGACAAGTGGGGGCGCAGACGGCCGCTCATCGTCGGACTGCTCCTCTACGTCGTCGCCACCGCCGTCTGCGCGTTCGCGCCCACCATCGAACTCCTCGTCGCCTTCCGGCTCCTCCAGGGCCTCGCGGGCGCCGCCGGGATCGTGATCGCACGCGCCGTCGTACGCGACCTCTACGACGGCGTCGACATGGCCCGCTTCTTCTCCACGCTCATGCTGATCTCCGGGGTCGCGCCGATCATCGCCCCGCTCATCGGCGGACAGGTACTGCGGATCACCGACTGGCGGGGCGTCTTCTACATCCTGACCGTCATCGGGATCGTGCTGACCGTCGTCGTCTGGCGGATGCTGCCCGAGACCCTCGCGCCCGAGCACCGGCACAGCGGTGGCACCGTCGAAGCGCTGCGCACCATGCGCGGTCTGCTCGCCGACCGCGTCTTCACCGGCTACATGCTTACCGGCGGCTTCGCCTTCGCGGCGCTCTTCGCCTACATCTCGGCCTCGCCGTTCGTGATCCAGGAGATCTACGGCGCCTCCCCGCAGACGTACAGCATCCTCTTCGGCGTCAACTCGATCGGACTCGTGGCCGTCGGCCAGATCAACGGCAAGGTCCTCGTCGGCCGCGTCAGCCTCGACAAGGTGCTCGCGGTCGGCCTCGGGATCATCACCACCGCCTCGGCCGCGCTGCTGCTGATGGCGAGCGGGGTCTTCGGCGAGGTGGGCCTCGTCCCGATCGCCGTCGGCCTCTTCGTCCTCATGTCCGCGATGACCCTGTGCATGCCCAACACCAACGCCCTCGCCCTCATGCGCACCCGGCACGCCGCGGGTTCCGCGTCCGCACTGCTCGGCACCTCCTCCTTCCTCGTCGGCGCGCTCGCCACACCCCTCGTGGGCATCGCCGGGGAACACACCGCGGTCCCGATGGCCGTCGTCCAGTTGGCGTGTTCACTGGTCGCCGTCGGCTGCTTCGTGGGACTGTGCCGTCCCTGGCGGAGACAGGCGGACGTGAAGGGGGCAGAGAGCTGAGCGCACCGAGACTGCGCCTCGGCACAGCGGAACGTGCCGGGCTCGACCCCGACGAACTCGACCGTCTCGTACGGGAGTTCCGGCGGCTCACCGACGGGGACCGGCCCTGGGCCCCGGGCGCCGTCCTGGTCGCCGGACGCGGGCCCGTGATCGCCGTCGAGGAGGCGGCGGGGTGGGCGGTGCGGTACTCCGCGTACGACGAGGTCACCGACGCGGGCGTCGAGCTGCCCAGCGAGGCCCGCGTCCCGATGACCACGGACACCGCCTTCGACCTGGCCTCCCTCACGAAGCTCTTCACGAGCGTGGCCGCCGTGCAGCAGCTGGAGCGCGGCACGCTCGGCATCGACGCGCGGGTCGGGGCGTATCTGCCGGACTTCACCGCGGCCGCCGAGTACGGCATCACCGTGCGGCACCTGCTCACCCACACCTCCGGGCTGCGGCCCGAACTCCCGCTGTACGACTGCCGGGACGACAGGGCGCGGCTCGCCCTGCTGCGCGCCGAGGAGCCGCTGACCGCGCCGGGCGGCGCCTACGCCTACTCGGACCTCAACATGCTGCTCCTCCAGCACGTCCTCGAACGGATCACCCGGCGGAGGCTGGACGTCCTCGTCCGGGACGGCATCACCCGGCCGCTCGGGATGACGGCCACCGGGTTCGGACCCCGCCCGGGCGCGGCCGCCACCGAGGACCAGCGGCTGCCGTGGGCCAAGGCGGACCGGGGGATGCTGCGGGGCGAGGTCCACGACGAGAACGCCTGGGCGCTCGGCGGAATCGCGGGCCACGCGGGCCTCTTCTCGACGGCGGGCGACCTGGCGGTCTTCTGCCGAACGCTGCTGGCGGGCGGCTCGTACGGCACCGCCCGCATCCTCGGCCCCGACTACGTCGAACTCCTCCTCTCCCCGCCCGGCCTCGGCTTCGCCCTCGACCAGCCCTGGTTCATGGGCGAACTCGCCGGCCACGGCGCCGCGGGCCACACGGGCTTCACAGGTACGTCGCTGGTCCTGGACCCGTCGACGGACACGTTCCTGGTGCTCCTGGCGAACACGGTCCACCCGCGCCGCCGGCCTTCGGACAGCGGTCCCCGGGCGGCAGCGGCGACACGACTGGCACGGGCGGTGCGGGGGGCGTGAGCGGTGCGCTGGTTTGTGAGCGGTGCTCTCGAATGTCGGCGCCGCCCCAGTTGGTGAGCGGTGCTCTCGTTGGAGAGCACCGCTCACCCGAACCGCCCCGGCACCCCT
>NZ_JAPWHT010000043.1:0-38180 GCF_027270795.1 Streptomyces sp. ActVer | reverse complement strand
GGACCCGGGCACCGCCCTGGACGGCCAGCGCGAGCGCGGCCGCGGCGTCTCGCGGTACGCGTTCGCGCGGCACCGCGGCGCGTTCGGCCGGCTGCTGCGTTCCGTGGAGAAGGGCGACCTGCCGGAGGGCTGTGGTTCGGCGGTGCTCATCGACCGGGCGGCGGCGGACGTGCTGCGGCGGGTCGACTTCGGCGACTGAGGCCCCGGTGACCGGACGGACTGCGGCGGGTGAGGGCGCGTACGCGTAATCTCGACAGCCGCAGACGGCGGTTCGAGCAGGCGGTAGAGAGATGGACTTCCCGGCACAGGACATTCCGGTGCAAGCGCACCCACACCCCCATGTCGGCTGGCCCGGCAACGAGTTGGAGGAGGTACTGGCCGCCTCCCTCGGAGCGGCGTCGCCTTCGGCGGGGGCCCGGATCGTGGAGGTCATGGGCCGCAGCTTCATCTGGGTGCCGCTGCCCGAAGGCGGCGGACCGCACAGCGGCCCGCTCGACCTGCCCACGATGGAGCTCGGCGGCCAGGCGTTCGTGCCGGTCTTCAGCTCGGCGCAGCAGTTCCGCCAGGTCGTCGGCGACCACATGTCGTACACGGTGGCGCCCGCCGTCGAGTTCGCGCGCGGTCTGCCGCCCCAGGTGGGCATCGTGGTGAACCCGGACGGCACGGTCGGGGTGCCGGTGCCGCCGCTCGCCGTGGCCGAGCTGTGCCGGGCCGGGCGTACCGAGCTGGACGGGTCGGCGAGCGGCGGCCGGGTGCGGCTCTTCCAGCCGGACTGGCAGCACGACCCGGTGGACTTCCTGGCCGCCGCCTCCGCGGAGTTCGCCGCGACCGGTGTCGTCCTGAGCGCCCGCCGCTGTCTGGCGAGCATCGAGGGCGCCGACCCCGTGATGTTCGTCGGCGTCGAGCTGGCCCACTGGCACGACGACGCCCGCACCCTCCCCCTGGACGCCTTGGGCCGCGCCCTCGGCCAGGTCCCCGTGCCCCACCCGGTGAACCTCGTCTTCCTGGACGTGGCCCAGGACCCGGTGGGCGACTGGCTCCGGGCCCAGGTGCGGCCCTTCTACACCCGGGCTCACTAGCTTTCGCCGCCCCACAAGGGCGCGCCCCGAAGGGGCGCGGGGCTGTGACACTTGCGGCTCCGCCGCGGGGCGCGCCCAGCCACACACAACCCGCAGGCGGCGAACAGCAGAAAGTCCCGAGCTCTCAACACCAAACCCAGCGGAGCGCAACGGTGCTGTCGGGATCGCCACTTAAGCTGGTTTCATGGCTCGGTCGGGGTGGTGCCATGTTCAAGCGAGCACGGCGCCCCGTCGAATGGATCTGTATGTCAGGGATGTCACGAAGGGGCGGTAGAAGGTGAGCGCGTCGGGCACGGCCGCGGCCGGGCAGGTCGAGCACATGCTGCGCCAAGTGACGCCCGGGCGTTACGACGCCTACGAGGCGCTGCTGCGCGCCCTCGCGACCCCGTCGTCCGGCCAGGTATGGATGCTGCTCTGGCACGGCCAGTCGGGCTCGCCCGACGCCCAGTACGGGAACATGGAGGTCGACGGCTTCGGCTACGCGCCCTGTGTGACCTCCGCCCAGGAGCTCTCGGCGAGCGGCTGGAACCGTTCGTACGAGGTGGTCGACGGGCTCGACGTGGCCCGCACCCTCTACCCCGACCACTACGGCCTGTGGCTGAACCCGCACGCGCCGGGCGGTGGCGTCGGCATCCCCTGGCTGGATCTGCGCCGTATCGCGACCGGCCTGGAGCGGCAGCCCGCGGGCCCGCTGCGGCTGTCCGAACCGGGCATCGAGATCCCGCAGTTCTACGCCCTGCTCACGCAGAACGCGCACCGGACCACCGCCGTCAGATCGCTCCGCCGCGCCTGGGTGCAGCCCGCGCTCGGGGCGCCGTACCTCGCCATCGGGCTCGACGTGTACGACACCAGCCCGCCCGCCGTGGACTCGGTGCGGGCGATGATGCAGCAGTCCATCGGTGCGGTGCCGGACGGCCTGCCGGTGTCGACGGTCGCGATGTCCGACGAGTACGACCCGGTGGCCCTGTGGCTGCGGATCAACGCGCGGCCGTTCTACGATCGTGAGGCCCACGCGGCGCCCGCCCAGGCGCCGGCGGCCGGCGGATACGGATTCCCGGGCACCTACTGAGACGAACCGAAGCACCTGAGACGATCGGGGCGAAGCGACCGGTCGAAGCGGCTGAGACGATTCGGGTCCGGTCGAGTCCAACCTGTGGAGCATCGGCTTCACCTCCCGCATCACCCACGGGCGGTATGTCCCGATCTACGCGGGTAAATGGGCTGCGAGGCCCCTTTCGTACCAAAACTCCCGCGTCCGACCCCCGTTACCCGGCGTTCGGATAACGGAACCCTCCTGACAGCATCACGTTTGCGCATCCATTCACCGTCAGGTCTGGCAACAGATCGCCGAGGCGTTGAAGACTCCCGGTCCAGGGGGTTTATCCCCCGTGTACGACGGACTGATCACGCCGCTACAGCGGCAAGTGTGGGCCGGCTACCGCCGGTTGAGAGGGGTCCCTGCCACGATGACGGCACCATTGCACGAGCCGACGGCCGAAGCCGCCCCGAGCGCGGCCGAGGAGGCGGCGCTCGTAGCCGGCTCCGCCGAGGCGAAGGCGGTACAGGGTCGTTCCCTCGGCCGCATCGCCTGGGAGCGCCTGAAGCGGGACAAGCTCGCCCTCACGGGCGGCGTCATCGTTCTCGTGCTGATCGCGATCGCGCTGCTCGCTCCCGTGATCACGAACCTGGTCGGGCAGGACCCCGAGTCACACCACGAGGACCTGATCGATCCGCTCTTCTCGACCCCCACCGGGTCCTTCGGTGGAATCAGCGGAGACCACCTTCTCGGCGTCGAACCGGTCAGCGGCCGCGACATCTTCGCCCGGATCGTCTACGGCGCCCGCATCTCGCTGCTCGTCGGCTTCCTGTCGGCCCTGGTGGCCGTGGTGCTCGGCACCGTGCTCGGCGTTCTCGCCGGCTACTTCGGCGGCTGGGTCGACGCCTTCATCAGCCGCGTGATGGACGGCCTGCTGGCCTTCCCGCAGCTGCTCTTCATCATCGCGCTGGTCTCGGTCATGCCGAACGAGATGCTGGGCCTGACGGGTACGGGCGTGCGCCTGTTCGTCATGATCCTGGTGATCGGATTCTTCGGCTGGCCCTATGTGGGACGCGTGGTGCGCGGTCAGACGCTGTCCCTGCGTGAGCGCGAGTACGTGGAGGCCGCGCGCAGCCTCGGGGCCGGGCGGTTCTACATCCTGTTCAAGGAGCTGCTGCCCAACCTCGTCGCGCCCATCATCGTGTACACGACGATGATGATCCCGACCAACATCCTCACCGAGGCGGCGCTCAGCTTCCTGGGCGTGGGCGTCAAGCCGCCCACCGCCTCCTGGGGACAGATGCTCTCCTCCGCGATCGACTACTACGACTCGGACCCCATGTACATGGTGATCCCGGGTGTAGCGATCTTCATCACCGTGCTCTCCTTCAACCTCTTCGGCGACGGCGTACGCGATGCGCTCGACCCGAAGGGTTCCCGCTGAACTGCCGTACCCCCAGGGCCCCGTCATCTGTCGACGGGCCGCTACATATCGGAGGATCCGAGTGAGTACCCAACGCACCACAGGGCGGCGCAAGCAGGCCGCGGCCGCCGCAGCCGTGGTCGCTGCGCTGCTGTCCACGGCGGCGTGCGGCGGCGGCGGCAACGACGACGACGGCGGCTCGAAGAACGGCGCGGCCGGCTTCAACGCAGCCAACAACAAGGTCGCCCAGGCCTCCCTCGCCAAGAAGGGCGGCGAGCTGAAGTTCGCAGGCGCCCAGGACGCCGACTCGTGGGACACCACGCGCGGCTACTACGGCTTCGCCTGGAACTTCATGCGGTACTACAGCCGCACGCTGGTGACCGGCAAGACGGAGCCCGGAGCCAAGGGCGCCGAGGTCACTCCGGACCTCGCCACCAGCACGGCGAAGATCTCCGACGACGGCAAGACCTACACGTACACGCTGCGTGACGGGGTCACCTGGGAGGATGGCAAGCCCATCACCTCCAAGGACGTCAAGTACGGCATCGAGCGCGTCTGGGCGCAGGACGTCCTGTCCGGCGGTCCGGTCTACCTGAAGGACGTGCTCGACCCCAAGGGCGAGTACAAGGGCCCGTACAAGGACACGTCCAAGGACAAGCTCGGTCTGAAGGCGATCGAGACGCCCGACGACAAGACCATCATCTTCAAGCTGCCCGAGGCCAACTCGGACTTCGAGGACATCCTCGGCCTGACCTCGGCTTCCCCGGTCCGCCAGGACAAGGACACCAAGTCGAAGTACGGCCTGAAGCCCTTCTCCTCCGGCCCGTACAAGTTCCAGTCGTACACGCCGAACAAGAAGCTGGTCCTGGTCCGCAACGAGAACTGGAAGCAGTCCTCGGACCCGGTCCGCAAGGCGTACCCGGACAAGATCTCGCTGACGCTGTTCACCAACGCCAATGACATGGACCAGCGTCTGATCAACGGCGACTACGACCTGGACATCGGCCAGACCGGTCTCTCCCCGCAGGGCCGCACCACCGCCCTGAAGCAGTACAAGGCAAACCTGGACAACCCGGTCTCCGGCTACATCCGCTACGCGGTCTTCCCGCAGAGCGTCAAGCCGTTCGACAACGTGAACTGCCGCAAGGCCGTGATCTACGGCGCCGACCACGAGTCGCTCCAGACCGCGCGCGGCGGCCCGGTCGCCGGCGGTGACATCGGCACCAACATGCTGCCGCCGTCCGTCCCCGGTTCCGAGGGCCAGAAGTACGACCCGTACGAGGCGGCCACGACGAACAAGAACGGCAACGTCGCCAAGGCCAAGGAAGCGCTGAAGGCCTGCGGCAAGCCGAACGGCTTCAAGACCACCATCGCGGTCCGTAACAACAAGCCGGTCGAGGTTGCCACCGCCGAGTCCCTCCAGGCCTCGCTGAAGAAGGTCGGCATCACCGTCGACATCGACCAGTTCGACGGTGCCCAGACCACCGGCATCATCGGTAGCCCCGAGAACGTGAAGAAGAAGGGCTACGGCATCATCATCATGGGCTGGGGTCCGGACTTCCCGACCGTCCAGGGCTACGGCATGCCGCTGTGGGACAGCAAGTACATCCTCGAGAGCGGCAACAACAACTTCGCCCTGATCAAGGACAAGTCGATCGACAGTCTCTTCGACGACTACGTCAAGGAGCTCGACGAGGCGAAGAAGGTCGAGATCTCCACGAAGATCAACCACAAGGTCTCGGAGGGCGCGTACTACCTGCCCTTCGTCTTCGAGAAGTTCATCAACTGGCGCTCCAGCCGTCTCGCGAACGTCTACACGACCGACAACTACAGCGGTCAGTACGACTTCGTGAACCTCGGCCTCAAGAAGTAACACCGACCGGCGCACCCGCCATACGGCACGAAAGGCAGGTGAAGGCCGGCGCGGCGTGACCCGCGGGCCACCGGAAGACCTCCGGTGGCCCGCGGCACCGCCGCCGGGCCGAGAGCAGTGCTCGCATACCTCATCAGGCGGCTCTTCGCCGCCGCAGTGATGCTGGTGGTCATCATTCTGGTGGTCTTCGGCATCTTCTTCCTCGTCCCCCGCTGGGCGGGCGTGGACCCGGCCACGATGTTCGTGGGCAAGCAGGCCGACCCCGCGGCGATCGAGGCCGTGCGGCAGAAGCTCGGTCTGGCAGACCCGATCTTCGCCCAGGTCTGGGAGTTCTTCAAAGGCCTCTTCGTCGGGCGCACCTACGCGGCCGGCGGCGACGTGACGAACTGCGCGGCGCCCTGCTTCGGCTACTCCTTCCGCAATGAGCAGGCCATCTGGCCGGTGCTCACCGACCGCTTCCCAGTGACCCTGGCTCTCGCGCTCGGTGCCGCCTTCCTGTGGCTGATCTTCGGTGTCGCGGCGGGTGTGCTCTCCGCACTCAAGCGCGGTTCCCTCTGGGACCGTGGCGCGATGATCGTCGCCCTTGGCGGTGTCTCGCTCCCCATCTACTTCACCGGCCTGCTGTCGCTCGCGATCTTCAGTTACGGACTCGGCTGGATCGACGCCCAGTACGTACCCATCGAGGAGAGCTTCACCGGCTGGTTCGGCGGCATGATCCTGCCCTGGGTCACGCTCGCCTTCCTCTACGCGGCGATGTACGCCCGGATCACCAGAGCCACCATGCTGGAGGTCCTGGGCGAGGACTACATCCGCACCGCCCGCGCCAAGGGCCTCACCGAACCCGTCGTCATCGGCAAGCACGCGATGCGGTCCACCATGACGCCGATCCTCACCATGCTCGGCATGGACCTCGGCGCCCTGATCGGCGGCGCGATCCTCACCGAGACCACGTTCAGCCTTCCCGGCCTCGGGCAGGCGGTTCTCAAGGCGATCAGCGACAAGGACCTGCCCGTCATCCTGGGCGTCACGCTGATCACCTCGCTCGCGGTGATCGTCGCGAACCTCCTGGTGGACCTGCTGTACGCCGTGATCGACCCCCGCGTGAGGCTCTCATGACCGAACTCAGCAAGAGCGGAGCAGCGGTGGGCGAGCCCGTCAAGGACTCGCCCACCCCTTCCGCCTTCCTCGAAGTCCGCGACCTGAAGGTGCACTTCCCGACCGACGACGGCCTGGTCAAGTCCGTCGACGGGCTCAGCTTCACGCTGGAGAAGGGCAAGACCCTCGGCATCGTGGGCGAGTCGGGCTCCGGCAAGTCGGTGACCTCGCTCGGCATCATGGGCCTGCACACCGCGGGCCAGTACGGCAAGCGCAAGGCGCAGATCTCCGGCGAGATCTGGCTCGACGGCACGGAACTGCTCTCCGCCGACCCCGACTACGTGCGCAAGCTGCGTGGCCGTGAGATGGCGATGATCTTCCAGGACCCGCTGTCGGCGCTGCACCCGTACTACACGATCGGCCAGCAGATCGTGGAGGCGTACCGGATCCACCACAAGGTCGACAAGAAGGTGGCACGCAGGCGCGCCATCGAGATGCTCGACCGGGTCGGCATCCCCCAGCCGGACAAGCGGGTCGACAGCTATCCGCACGAGTTCTCCGGCGGTATGCGCCAGCGCGCGATGATCGCGATGTCGCTGGTCAACAACCCCGAGCTGCTGATCGCGGACGAGCCGACGACCGCCCTGGACGTGACCGTCCAGGCGCAGATCCTCGACCTCATCCGGGACCTGCAGCAGGAGTTCGGCTCCGCGGTCATCATCATCACCCACGACCTGGGCGTCGTCGCCGAGCTCTCCGACGACATCCTGGTGATGTACGGCGGCCGTTGCATCGAGCGGGGCCCGGCCGAGAAGGTCTTCTACGAGCCCAGGCACCCCTACACCTGGGGCCTGCTCGGCTCCATGCCGCGCCTGGACCGTGAGCAGACCGAGCGGCTGATCCCGGTCAAGGGCTCCCCGCCCTCGCTGATCAACATCCCGTCGGGCTGCGCCTTCAACCCGCGCTGCTCGTACGCGGACGTCCCCAAGGACAACGTCACCCGCACGGTCCGCCCCGAGCTGACCGAGGTCGGCAGCCAGCACTGGGCCGCCTGCCACATGACGCATGAGCAGCGGGAACGGATCTGGACCGAAGAGATTGCGCCGAAGCTGTGAGTGACAAAGCAGAGGACAAACCCGTGGCCATCCCCGCGCAGAGCGACGGCACGGCGACTCTCACCAAGGACGTCGCCCCCGGCGAGACGCTCCTGAAGGTGACCGGCCTGCAGAAGCACTTCCCGATCCGCAAGGGCCTGCTCCAGCGGCAGGTCGGCGCGGTGCGGGCGGTCGACGGCATCGACTTCGAGGTCAGGTCCGGCGAGACGCTGGGTGTCGTGGGCGAGTCGGGCTGCGGCAAGTCGACGATGGGCCGGCTGATCACGCGGCTGCTCGAACCGACCGCGGGCAAGGTCGAGTTCGAGGGCAAGGACATCACGCACCTCAGCGTCGCCGGCATGCGCCCGATGCGCCGTGACGTCCAGATGATCTTCCAGGACCCGTACTCGTCGCTGAACCCGCGCCACACGATCGGCACGATCATCAGCGCCCCCTTCAAGCTCCAGGGCGTCATGCCCGAGGGCGGCATCAAGAAGGAGGTCCAGCGGCTGCTGTCGGTGGTCGGTCTCAACCCCGAGCACTACAACCGCTACCCGCACGAGTTCTCCGGCGGCCAGCGCCAGCGCATCGGCATCGCCCGCGCGCTCGCGCTCAACCCGAAGATGGTCGTGGCGGACGAGCCGGTCTCCGCGCTCGACGTGTCGATCCAGGCGCAGGTGGTGAACCTGCTGGACGACCTCCAGCAGGAGCTCGGCCTCACGTACGTGATCATCGCGCACGACCTGTCCGTCGTACGCCATGTCTCGGACCGTATCGCCGTGATGTACCTCGGCAAGATCGTCGAGCTGGCCGACCGCGAGTCGCTGTACAAGGCGCCGATGCACCCGTACACCAAGGCTCTGATGTCGGCGGTGCCGATCCCGGACCCCCGGCGCAAGTCGGCCAAGAGCGAGCGCATCCTGCTCAAGGGCGATGTGCCCTCGCCGATCTCGCCGCCGAGCGGGTGCCGCTTCCACACGCGGTGCTGGAAGGCCACGCAGATCTGCACGACGACCGAGCCGCCGCTCCTGGAGCTGAAGCCCGGTCAGCAGGTGGCCTGCCACCACCCGGAGAACTTCGAGGACCAGGCCCCGCAGGACACCGTGCTGCTGACCGCCGCCAAGGAGGCGGCGGAGCTGGTGGCCGACGAGGTGCTCGCGGAGTCCGCGGCGACGTCGGCGGCGGTCGCGGCCGAGGTGGCGGCCGCCACGGAGACGCCGGCTGCCAAGGAGTCCCCGGTGGTTTCCAAGGAGGCTTCGGCTTCCGCGGAGGCACCCGCGGTCTCCAAGGAGGCACCGGCGAAGGACGCTGCCGGCGAGGCCGCTCCCGAGGCCGACGAAGCCTCCGAGGGTGACGCTCCCGCCAAGGAGTAGTAAGTATCACTGAGCCCCTGCCTTGCAATGGAAGGCAGGGGCTCAGTGCTGGGCGAGAATGTTCGGGTGATCCAGGAACTCTTCACCCCGTCCGTCCAGCACACACTCGACCTGGTCGGCATCTTCGTCTTCGCGATCTCAGGTGCCCTGCTGGCCGTCCGCAAGAACTTCGACGTCTTCGGCATCGCGGTCCTCGCCGAGGTCACCGCGCTGGGCGGCGGGCTGTTCCGGGACCTGGTCATCGGAGCCGTGCCGCCCGCGGCCTTCACGGATCTGGGGTACTTCCTCACTCCGCTGCTCGCCGCCCTGCTGGTCTTCTTCCTCCACCCCGAGGTGGAGCGGATCCAGCTCGGCGTGAACATCTTCGACGCGGCCGGACTCGGCCTCTTCTGCGTCGCGGGCACGACGAAGGCGTACGAGTACGGGCTCGGCCTCACCGCCTCGGCGACCCTCGGACTCGCGACCGCGGTCGGCGGCGGAGTGCTGCGGGACGTCCTCGCCAACGAGGTCCCCTCGCTGCTGCGCTGGGACCGCGACCTCTACGCCGTGCCCGCCATCGTCGGCAGCACGATGGTCGCCCTGTGCATCCGCTACGACGCCCTGAACACCTTCACCTCCGCGCTCGCCGTCGTCACGACCCTCATGCTGCGGCTGCTCGCGATGCGGTACCACTGGCGCGCGCCCCGGGCGTGGCACCGGCGCTCGACGGCGGTCGAGGTGGCGGAGTGAGCCGGAGTGAGGTGGAGCGAGCCGGAGTGAGGCGGGCCACGGGGCGTTTCACGTGATCGAAACAGAAAAAGCTACTGCTTAGTAATCACCTGTTGTACCGTTCAGGTATGTCAGAAGCAGCTTCCGTGCACGCGGTACGGGCCAGGATCGGCGACAGCGAGTTCGACCGCGACACCGCGGTCACCCGTCGCGCACCCGGCGTCTACGACATCGACCTGTCCGCCGGGTGGACGATCATCAGCGCCGTCAACGGCGGCTACCTGCTCGCCGTCCTGGGCCGCGCGCTCGCCGACGCCCTGCCGCACGCCGACCCGTTCACGATCTCCGCGCACTACCTCACCGCGTCCCAGCCGGGCCCGGCGGTCGTCCGCACCGACGTCGTACGCACCGGCCGCACCCTCTCCACCGGCCAGGCGTCCCTGTTCCAGTACGACGACCAGGGCCGCGAGGTCGAGCGGATCCGCGTACTCGCCTCCTACGGGGACCTCGACGGCCTGCCCGACGACGTCCGTACGACGGCCCGGCCGCCCGCGATTCCGCCCATGGACCAGTGCTTCGGACCCGAGGACGGACCCGCCCCCGTCTCCGGCAGCTCCGCCATCGCCGACCGGCTGATGCTCAAGCTCGACCCCGCCACCCTGGGCTGGGCCCTCGGATCGCCGTCCGGCAAGGGCGAGATGCGCTCCTGGTTCGGCCTCGCCGACGGCCGCGATCCGGACCCCCTCTCGCTGCTCCTCGCGGTGGACGCGCTGCCGCCGACCGCCTTCGAACTCGGCCTGTCAGGCTGGGTGCCGACCGTCGAGCTGACCGTGCACGTGCGCTGCCGCCCGGCGCCGGGTCCCCTCCGCGTCTCCATCACCACCCGCAACCTCGCCGGCGGCTTCCTGGAGGAGGACGCCGAGGTCTGGGACAGCGAGGACCGCCTCGTCGCCCAGTCGCGTCAGCTGGCAAGGGTGCGGCTCGGCTGATCCGTACGCGGTCGGCTGTTTCCTGTCTTCTGTCACGGACCTGTACCAGTGAAGAAGTTGGGTCGGCCGGATGTAAGTGCAGGTCAGGGCGGGTCTGTTGAGGCGGTCTTTGCGTTGGCCACAGGCGGGCCACAGCGCGGGCCCAAGCTGGGCCCAGGGGCGGTTGGTTGCATGCGGCTCTCGGATTCCGCTCATCCAAACGGGAGTTGCCCTCATGAAGCCTGTCCGCATGACGCGCGTACGTCACGTCCCCGCCATCGCCCTGCTGGCGCTGTCGCCGCTCCTGCTGACGGCCTGCGGCTCTGGCGACTCCTCGTCGTCCTCGGGCAACGGCAACGGCAACGGCGGCTCGGGGCAGCAGAGTTGCCAGGTGCCGTCGGGCGCGCCGAGTGGTGCCCCGTCGGGGATGCCGAGCGGAGCGCCGTCCGGGGCGCCTTCGGGAGCACCCTCGGGGGCGCCGTCCGGTGCCGCCACGGGGAAGGCCCCGTCGGGCGCTCCCTCGGGGATGCCGTCGGGAGCGCCCGGCGGCGGTCCCGGTGGCGGGCAGGGCGGCGGCCCGGGCGGAGGCTGCGGGACCGGCGGCCAGCAGGGTCAGGGGCAGCAGACCCAGGGCTGATCCGCTCGCGGCCGGTGGTGAAGGGCGCGAAGGGCGCGTACGGCACTGTCGTACGCGCCCTTCGCGCGTTCGGGCCGAGTCGTATCGCGGGGTGTCAGCCCAGCCAGTGGTGGCGGCCGATGCTGATCAGCCGCATCCGGCGGGTGGCCACCCGGGCCACCTGGTCCTGCTCCTCGGGGGCGGCCTCCAGGAACGTGCTGGCGGTCATCAGCATCTGGTCGACGTACAGGCCGGCGAGCATCAGCAGGTCGTCGTCGCTCCAGCCGGCGGACTCGGGCTGCTTGGCCAGCTCGGCCTTCACCTCGTCGGCGAACCGGGCCATCTGCTCGGCGATCGCGGACCGGACCTTCTGTACGCCGCCGTTGCGCTCGCGGGCGATGAACCGGATGTGCGCCGGGTGCTCGCGCACATGACGGGCGATCAGGGCGACGGCGCGGTCTATGCGTTCGTCGCTGTCGCCGGACGCCGACACCGTGCCGGCGATCATCGGGTGCAGGCTGCCCAGCGCCTCCTCGACCAGGGCGACTCCGAGATCCGCGGTCGAGTGGAAGTGCCGGTAGAAGGCGGTCGGGGCGACACCGACGGCCCGGGTGACCTCGCGCAGGCCCAGGCTGCTGAGGCTCTGCTCCTCCAGCAGGCTCAACGCGGCGTCCAGAAACGCCTGTCGGGTCTTCTGCTTCTGGGCCTGCCGGATGCCGAGGGTGTGACTCATGCCATGTAGTTAACAACTGTTCTCTGTAATGGGAAAGTCGTACGGCGCGCTAGACTACGGAGTCAGTGAACAACTGTAACCACAAGCGTTCACCGAGTTGTCGAGTCCCGGAAACATCCGGGGGCATCCGGACCGTACGGAGCTGTGCGGACCGGACACGGCGGCTCGCCGGACTCACCACGAGAGGCATCTCATGCTGTTCCTCGTCGCAGCGCTCCTGCTGCTGGGCCTCATGCTCGGCACCGTGGCCCACGCCCCGCTGTCCTTCACCCTCGTCGCCGCCGCCGTCATCGGTGTGTGGCTGGCCGTCTTCGCGGTCCGAGAGCGCCACGGCCGGCGCCGCCGGACGTCGAGCTGAATCGGCCGAACCCCTCAACCACCCACGTTCACCAGACTGTTCGACTGCCTGTTGGGAGCAGACACATGGAACTCACCACCGCCGCCCCGCGGCGCCGGAGCACCGTCCGTGACGCCGACGGCATGGCCGTCGCGTCGTTCATCCTCGGTCTCGTCGGCCTGCTGGCCCTGAACATCTTCCTCGGCCCCATCTCCATCGCCCTCGCCTCGGCGGCCCTCTACCGCGGCACCGCCCGTCGCGGCCGCGCCTTCCTCGGCCTCGGCCTCGGAATCGCCGACCTCCTGGTCCTGCTGGCGTTCATGTCGGCGGACAGCACGTTGTCCTGGAGCTTCTGAGGCCGACGCCGGCGCCGGGGGTGCCCTCGTTGCAGGGCGCGCGACCGGCTGCCGTCGCTGCCTCTGTGGGCAGGCGTTCCGCAGGGCGGAACGGGTGGGCACAGCCTCCGGCTCCGGGTGCCTGGTCAAGAGGGGCTGGGAGCGAGCCCCGGTAGGGCACCCTCGGCGTGGGCCCTGCAAACAACCCCCGCCCGACCAGCCCATCAGACAGCGGGCCCTAGAATCGGGCCTACCATGGCATACCTCGACCACGCCGCGACCACCCCGATGCTCCCGGAGGCGGTCGAGGCAATGACCGCGCAGTTCTCCGTCACCGGCAACGCATCCTCCCTGCACGCCGCCGGCCGCCGCGCCCGCCGGACGGTCGAGGAAGGCCGCGAAACCCTCGCGGACGCCCTGGGCGCCCGCCCGAGCGAGGTGGTCTTCACCTCCGGCGGCACCGAGGCCGACAACCTCGCGGTGAAGGGCCTGTACTGGTCCCGCCGCGACGCCGACCCGGCCCGCACCCGGGTCCTCGCGAGCCCCGTGGAGCACCACGCCGTCCTCGACGCGGTCCACTGGCTGGGCGAGCACGAGGGCGCCACGGTCGAGTACCTCCCCGTGGACCGGTACGGCCGCGTCGACCCCGAGGCGCTCCGCGAGGCCATCGCGCGCAACCCCGACGACGTCGCCCTCGCGACCGTCATGTGGGCGAACAACGAGATCGGCACGGTCATGCCGGTCCGCGAACTGGCCGACGTGGCAGGGGAGTTCGAGATCCCGCTGCACGCCGACGCCGTCCAGGCCTTCGGCCAGGTCCCCGTCGACTTCGGCACCTCGGGCCTCGCCGCGATGACCGTCTCGGGCCACAAGATCGGCGGCCCGTACGGCATCGGGGCGCTGCTGCTGGGCCGTGAGTACAGCCCCGTACCGGTCCTGCACGGCGGGGGCCAGGAGCGGCACGTACGCTCCGGCACCCTGGACGTGCCGGCCGTCGCCGCGTTCGCCGTGGCGGGCCGGACCGCCGCCGAGCAGCGCGAGTGGTTCGTCCGCGAGATCGGCGGGCTGCGCGACGGCCTGGTCGACGCCGTGCTCCAGGCAGTGCCGGACGCGATTCTCGGCGGCGACCCGGCGAGCGGGGGCCGACTGCCGGCCAACGCCCACTTCACGTTCCCAGGCTGCGAGGGGGACTCGCTGCTCCTGCTGCTCGACGCGCAGGGCATCGAGTGCTCCACGGGCTCCGCGTGCACGGCGGGCGTGGCCCAGCCGAGCCACGTACTCCTCGCCACGGGCACCGACCCCGACCTCGCCCGCGGCACGCTCCGTTTCTCCCTCGGCCACACCTCGACGGAGACGGACGTCGAGGCGGTCGCGAAGGCGATCGGGCCGGCGGTGGAGAGGGCCCGGACGGCGGGGCTGAGCTAGGCGCTCAGCCGGATGTGCGGTTCTTGGCGCGGGCCGTTCGTAGCTGCGGGCAGGTGGGAGCTGAGCGCGCAGTTCCCCGCGCCCCAGAAAGGGCACGACGCCGGCCGTCACGCGCCGCGCGTGGAGGGCTCCGCCGACGGGGACGGGGAGGCCGACCGCTCGGCTGCCTCGCGCACCAGGGGTATGTAGCGGTCCCAGTCCCAGTGCGGGCCCGGGTCCGTGTGGTCCGTGCCCGGTACCTCGACGTGGCCGATGATGTGCTTCCGGTCGACCGGGATGTCGTACCGGGCGCAGATGCGGGCCGTCAGACGGGCCGAGGCCTCGTACATCGCGTCCGTGAAGTCCTTCGGGCGGTCCACGAAGCCCTCGTGCTCGATGCCGACGCTCCGCTCGTTGAAATCGCGGTTGCCCGCGTGGAAGGCGACGTCCAGCTCGCGGATCATCTGTGTGACGCGGCCGTCCTGGCGGACGATGTAGTGCGTGGCGGCGCCGTGCGCGGGGTTCTGGAAGACCTTCACCGCGCTCGCGTAACTGCCCTGCGTGACATGGATGATCACGCGGTCTATGCCGAAGTCGTCGGGCCGGTCGGCCATACGCCAGTTCGACGAGGACGCCGCCACCCAGCGCGCTCCCCTGAAGTCGACCTCACCCTCCTTGCGCGGCTTGTCCACGCTCGGCAGCCGCCACCACATGCGTCTCAAGTCGTCCTGGGCCAGCACGGCGGTGCCCACGGCGGCCACGGCCCCGCCGATGAGCAGCGCACGGCGTCCGATCCGCCGGTCCGTGTCCTTCGCCGTGTCCCCACCCTGATCGTGCATGTCTAGTCGAACGGATACTCGTGGGCTCCGGTTCCCACGGACCCGTACCCTGGAAGGGTTATGACTGAGACCTCGCAGCGCCCCCTTCGCGTACTGGCCGCCATGTCCGGTGGTGTGGACTCCGCCGTCGCCGCCGCCCGTGCCGCGGAAGCAGGGCATGACGTGACCGGAGTCCACCTCGCCCTTTCGGCGAACCCGCAATCGTTCCGCACGGGCGCGCGTGGCTGTTGCACCATCGAGGATTCGCGCGACGCCCGCCGAGCCGCGGACGTCATCGGCATCCCGTTCTACGTGTGGGACCTCGCCGAGCGCTTCCGCGAGGACGTGGTCGAGGACTTCGTCGCCGAGTACGAGGCCGGCCGCACCCCGAACCCCTGCCTGCGCTGCAACGAGAAGATCAAGTTCGCGGCCCTGCTCGACAAGGCCCTCGCCCTCGGCTTCGACGCGGTCTGCACGGGCCACTATGCCCAGGTGATCGTGCGCGAGGACGGCACGCGCGAGCTGCACCGCGCTTCCGACATGGCCAAGGACCAGTCGTACGTCCTCGGTGTGCTGGATGACCGTCAGCTCGCGCACGCGCTCTTCCCGCTCGGCGACACGGTCACCACGAAGGGCGAGATCCGCGAGGAGGCCGAGCGCCGGGGCCTCGCCGTCGCCAAGAAGCCGGACTCGCACGACATCTGCTTCATCGCCGACGGCGACACCCAGGGCTTCCTCGCGAACCGCCTGGGCAAGGCGGAGGGTGACATCGTCGACGAGTCCGGCACGGTTCTCGGCAGCCACGAGGGCGCGTTCGGCTTCACGATCGGCCAGCGCAAGGGCCTGCGCATCGGCACCCCGGCCCCCGACGGCAAGCCGCGCTATGTCCTGGACATCTCGCCCGTGGACAACACCGTGACGGTCGGCCCGGCGGCCGCCCTGGACGTCTCAGCCCTGACGGCCGTCAAGCCCCGCTGGTGCGGTGCCGCTCCGGCCGGCCCGGGCACGTACACGGCCCAGCTCCGCGCCCACGGCGGCGAGACCACGGTCACCGCCGAACTCGTCGACGGCGAACTCCAGGTCCGCTTCGCCGAGCCCGTCCGCGGCGTCGCCCCCGGCCAGGCGATCGTCCTCTACGACGACACGCGTGTGGTGGGCTCGGCGACGATCGCGACGACTACGCGCGCGGCGACCGCGGGCGTTTAGTCGATTCCTGCAACTGGACGTCGACCGCGACCGCGATGCGAGGCGGCGGGTTCACTCCTGGGTGACGACGTCCACTTCGTAGAAGCACACGTGGTCCTTGATCTCGGCGACCTCCGGCTTCGGATCGGGGTATGTCCAGACAAGGTCGGGGGCGTCCGGCAGCGACCAGTAGGACGCGTCGCCCTTGAACGGACAGTGGGTGCGGGTCTCCGACGGGGTCAGCAGATCGAGGCGTACGTCCTCCGGGGGGAGGTAGTAGCGCACGGGCAGGCCCGTCTCGCGCAGCAACAGGGGGCGGGTGCTCTCCGCGATCACCTGCCCGCCATGCACGACGCGGACGTGCTCGGTGCCCTGCTCGACGGTGATGCGATGGCCTTGGGTCACGGCTGTTCGGCCTCCTCGGGTAGCGGTCTCGTCCGGTACAGCGCAGGCTGCTGTCGTGTTCTTCCGTTGCCGAGACCGTAATCAGGTCTCGGCATTCCGGACGTTCCCGCCCGGAAGGTCCGTCTCGTCACCAGAGTGTGAGGGCTTCGGCTTGAGTACGGTCTCTCGCTTCCGTCTGCCGCTGGTGCGGCAGGGTTGCGCCACCTGCCCGCCCCGCCTCCGCCTTGCGGCGGGGGCGGGTGGTGCGGGTCTTCTGGTCGGCTCCACGAGGCTTCGACACCGCTTGGGTGTCCTGGTCTCCGGCCACTCCGGTACCAGTTGTTGCGGCTGCCGCGAGCGCGGCGAGGTTGAGTGCGGCGTTGTCGTCCCGGTCGATGACCAGGCCACAGGCGTCGCACTGGTAGGTCCTCACGTGCAGCGGCAGTTTGGTTTTCACCGCGCCGCACCCGGAACAGGTCTTCGAGGAGGGGTACCAGCGGTCCGCCGTGATGGTGCGGGTGGCGTGGCGCCGGCGGGTCTTGTAGGTGAGCTGGCGGCGGATCTCCCCGAACCCGGCGTCGGCCATCCTTCGCGCGAGACGCCGGTTGCGGAGCATCCCGGCGACGTGGAGGTCTTCGGCCACGACCGTGCCGTACTCGGCCGCCACGGCGGTGGTGAGCTTGTGCAGGGCGTCCGCGCGGAGGTTGGCCACCCGGTGATGCACCTTGTTGCGGGCGGCGTTGGCCTTCTCCCACCGCTTCGACGGCTTCTGCCCGGTCCGCCGGTCGGGGCCCTGGCGTCGGGAGACGACGCGGGAGGCGCGGCGCAGCTGCTTGCGTGCCCGGTCGTAGTGCCCGGGATTGGCGATGGTGCGGATCTCGCCGGTGCTGTCGGCCATGACCGCGAGGGTCTTCACCCCCAGGTCGATCCCGACCGCCACGTCCGGCCGCGCCACGCGTTCGAGGTCCCGCTCGGCCTCGGCCGGGAACGAGACGAACCAGCGTCCGCGCTCGTGCCGCACGGTCGCGGACAGGATCCGGGCCGTCCCGGCCTGGACGCGGGCGAGGAGCTTCACCGTGGGCTCGTGGGTGCGGATCGTGCCCAGCCGGGGCAGGGTGACGTGACGGCCGTCCGCCTCGACGCGGATCACGCCGGTGGTGAACCGGCAGGCAAGGCGCGCCGTGCGCTTCGACTTGAACCGCGGCGCACCCATCCGCTTGCCGCGCCGTTTGCCGTTCCTGGACTTCGCATAGTTGTCGAACGCGGCCGACGCGTTCGCCAGGCCCGTGGAGTACGCCTCCTTGGAGTTCTCCTCCCACCAGGGGGCGAACCTCGGATCGGTGTGCTTGGCCTCGTTGAACGCCTTCCGCAGCGCGGGCAGCGACCACGGCCGCCACTGCGTCAGCCCGGCCTCGCCGATGCCGTAGGGCTCCTCCGCGCGGCGCTGCCACCAGGAGGCGGTCACCCAGCCGACGGCCCAGTTGTAGGCGGCACGCGCCGCGCCGCAGTGCGAGCGCAGAGCATGCTCCTGGGTGGCGTTCGGGTCCAGTGCGAAGCGGTACGCCTGCACCACGACCCCGGGCTGCGGCTGGAACTTCTTCACTCGGCGGCCTCGCCGGTCGCTACGGCCACCGCGCGGGCGGCCCGGTTCTTCGCTGCCTGCCGCCCGTACAGGCCGGCGCACATGGAGGTGAGCGCCTCGGTGATGTCGCGTACCAGGTCATCGGCGGTCTCGGTGGGGTCGAGGACGACCAGGCGCCGCCCGGACGCGGCCAGGACGGCCTCCAGGTGCTCGACGCCGAACCGGGCCAGCCGGTCGCGGTGCTCGACCACGATCACCGCCGTCTGCGGGTCGGACAGCAGCCGGTGCAGCTTGCGGCGCCGCCCGTTCAACCCGGATCCCACCTCGGTGACGACCTCAGCGACGGCCAGGCCCAGCCCGTTCGCGCCGGACACGACCCGGGCGGCCTGCCGCTCAAGATCGGCTTTCTGGTCAACGGACGACACGCGGCAGTACGCCACCACACGCCCGGACGGCTGGACAGCGACCTCGTCGACCAACCACGTCCCGGACGGCGCCTGGTGAACGGGAACGGGCATCTTCCCGTCCTTCACCCACCGCCAGGCGGTCTGGTAGCTCACGCCCTGCTGACGGGCCCACTCCGAAAGCTTCACAAGACCAACATACGTGAGACACGCGACTAGGTATGACTATGAATGACTAGAAAATCTGTAGCAGCTTTCACCCCCCGGCGGAGGTCCTCATGGGAGCCACGAACCCCGAACGCGACCGCAAGGCTCTCGCCCACCAGGCGCGCTACGCCCTGCGGCATCCCGGAAGACTGCCCGCACACGCGCGCAGGGCCGCCCGTGACGCCTGGCTGCGGCTCCGGTACGGCCGCGACCACATCGCGTACTACCGGGCTGTGATGGCCTCCGACGCCGCGCGCTCCACCGAGGCGGCGGTGGGACACAACCCGTCCCGCGACCGGTGGACCCAGATCGGCCGGATGCAGTTCGACTATTTGGTGCGGCACGGGCTGAAGCCGGAGCACCAGATGCTGGAGATCGGCTGCGGGAACCTGCGCGCCGGGCGGCTGTTCATCGACTACCTGGAGAGTGGCCACTACTACGGGATCGACATCTCGCCGGACATCCTCATCGCGGCCCAGGACACCCTCGTACGGGAGGGCCTGCAGGACCGGCTGCCGCATCTGACGCTCACCGACGACCTGACGTTCGCGTTCCTGCCTGACGCGCACTTCGACGTGGTGCACGCGCACAGCGTGTTCTCGCACTCGCCGCCGCACGTCATCGAGGAGTGCTTCGCGCACGTCGGCCGGATCCTCGCCCCCGGCGGCTTCTTCGACTTCACCTTCGACCGGACCGAGGGCAGGGAACACCAGGTCCTGCACGAGGACTTCTACTACCGCACGGAGACCCTCGTCGGGCTCGCCGCGACCCACGGCCTGTCAGCCCGCTTCCTGGAGGACTGGGAGACACTGCCGCACCGCCAGTCGAAGATGCGCGTGACCGTGGCCGCACTGTCGGAGGCGGACCGTACCGTGGACGCATGAACATCTGCGTCTTCCTCTCCGCCGCCGACCTCGACGAGCGCTACACCCGCCCCGCCCGCGAGTTCGCCGAACTGCTCGGCAAGGGCGGGCACACGCTGGTGTGGGGCGGTTCGGACGTCGGGCTCATGAAGGTGGTCGCCGACGGCGTGCAGGAGGCCGGAGGGCGGCTGCTGGGCGTCTCCGTGGAGTTCCTGGCGGCCAAGGCGCGTGCGGGCGCCGACGAGATGGTCATCGCGAGGGACCTCGCCGAGCGCAAGGCGCTGCTCATGGAGAAGGCCGACGCCGTCGTGATCATGGTCGGTGGCACGGGCACGCTCGACGAGGCGACGGAGATCCTGGAGCTGAAGAAGCACGGGCACACCGACAAGCCGGTCGTCCTGCTCAACACCGCGGGCTTCTACGACGGCCTGAAGGAGCAGTTCCGCCGCATGGAGGACGAGGGCTTCCTTCCGCTGCCCCTCACGGAGCTCGTGTTCTTCGCCGAGGAGCCCGTCGGGGCGCTGGCCTACCTGGAGGAGAGCCGGGGCACGCAGTGAGCCGTCGGCAGCGGCTGTAGGGCCCGGCGGGGGAGGGGCATGCGCGTGCGAGCATGGCGGGCATGCCTACTCATCTGATCACCGGGGCCGGTTCCGGCATCGGCGCGGCCGTCGCCCGCCGCCTCCACGCGCGCGGGGACGAACTCGTCCTGCACGCGCGCGACGCGGGCCGCGCGAAGGAGCTGGCCGCCGAGTTCCCCGGGTCCCGGACCCTCGTCGGCGACCTCTCGGACCCGGACCGGCTCTCCTGGGCGTTCTCGCACCAGACGCTGCCCGACCGGATCGACTCGCTGATGCACATCGCGGGCGTCGTCGACCTCGGCCCGGTCGGTGAGCTGACCCCCAAGACATGGCGTCACCAGCTCGATGTGAACCTGATCGCGCCCGCCGAGCTGACTCGTCACTTCCTGCCCCAACTCCGCGTCACCCAGGGCCATGTGATCTTCGTCAACTCCGGCGCCGGCCTCAGCGCCTCCGCCGGCTGGTCCGCGTACGCAGCCTCCAAGCACGGCCTGAAGGCCCTCGCCGACTCCCTGCGCAACGAGGAGCACGCGAACGGCGTCCGCGTCACGACTGTCTACCCCGGCCGCACCGCGAGCCCCATGCAGGCCAAGGTCCACCAGCAGGAGGGCAAGGAGTACGACGCCTCGAAGTGGATCGACCCCGAGTCTGTCGCGACGAGCATCCTCATGGCCCTCGACCTGCCCCGGGACGCGGAGATCAACGACATGACGGTACGCCCCGGCCGCTGACCGGGACCCGAATCCGGAGCCGAACTCGCCCCCGCACCGAGCCCGGACACGGACTGTGGCGTCCCGTTCCGCGGGCATTCCGTAGGCTGCCCGGGTGAGCGAAAACAGCGAGTTCAGGCCCGGCCCCGCGACCGGTGTCGGGTCGATGCCGGGCGGGGACGCCCGGGAGGCCGCCAAGACCGTGGCCGGGACCTTCGAGGGCCCCGAGACGGGCATGCCGTTCCTGGCGGAACTGCCCGCGCGGGGCCCCGGCGCCGACATGATCGGGCGGACCGCCGGGATGCTCGCCGAGCTGTACGCGCGCGTGGAGCCCAGCGGCTGGCGGCTCGGGGACCGGCCGGGGCGGGACACCAAGCGGGCCAGGTCCTGGCTCGGCGAAGACCTCGACGCCCTGGAGGAGTTCACCCAGGGCTACCAGGGCCCGCTGAAGGTCCAGGCGGTCGGCCCCTGGACGCTCGCCGCCGCGCTGGAACTGCGCAACGGCGAGGTGGCGCTCTCCGACCCCGGTGCCTGCCGCGACCTCGCCGGATCACTTGCCGAGGGACTGCGTGAACACCTCGCCGAGGTACGCCGTCGCGTGCCCGGCGCCGACGTCGTCCTGCAGCTCGACGAACCGTCCCTCTTCGCCGTACTGAGCGGCCGGGTGAGGTCCGCGAGCGGCTACCGCACGCATCGGGCCGTCGACCGGCAGCTCGTCGAGGCCACGCTGCGGGACGTCGTCTCAGTACAGGCCGGCGGCCCGGTCGTCGTGCACTCGTGCGCGCCCGACGTCCCGTTCGCGCTGCTGCGCAGAGCGGGAGCGACCGCCGTCTCCTTCGACTTCGCCCTCCTCACCGAGCGTGACGACGACACGATCGGGGAAGCAGTGGAAGGGGGGACCAAGCTCTTCGCCGGTGTCGTCCCCGGGACGGATGCCCCATTGTCAGACCCTGCCGGTAGCGTCATGGGTGTCAGGACGCTGTGGCGCAGGCTGGGGCTGAATCCGGGGCTTCTCACGGACGCGGTCACACTCACCCCGTCGTGCGGACTCGCGGGCGCTTCCCCCGAGTACGCGCGCCGGGCACTCGCCCACTGCGCCCGGGCGGCGAGATCCCTCGCGGACAACCCAGAGTAACGGGAGGACGAAACGGTGGCCGGCGACAAGGACGCACAGATGGCCTCGGCTGCGGGGCCCGTGCCCGCCGAGGCTCGGGAGAAGCACGCGCAGCTCGCTGAGCAGATCGAGGAGCACCGCTTCCGGTACTACGTGAAGGACGCGCCGGTCGTCAGCGACGCCGACTTCGACAAACTCCTGCGCGCCCTGGAGGCGTTGGAGGACGAGCATCCCGAGCTGCGCACCCCCGACTCACCGTCCCAGAAGGTCGCGGGGGCGTACGAGACGGAGTTCACGGCCGTCCAGCACCGCTCGCGCATGCTCTCCCTCGACAACGCCTTCGACGACGAGGAGCTGGCCGGCTGGGCGGACCGCGTCGCCAAGGAGGTCGGCACCTCCGACCACCACTTCCTGTGCGAGCTGAAGGTCGACGGCCTCGCGGTCAACCTCACGTACGAGCACGGCCGTCTCACCCGCGCGGCGACCCGCGGCGACGGCCGCACAGGCGAGGACATCACGCCCAACGTCCGTACGATCACGGAGATCCCCGACCGTCTCCACGGCGACCGCATCCCGGACGTCGTGGAGATCCGCGGCGAGGTCTACTTCCCGATGGAGAAGTTCGAGGAGCTCAACGCCCGCCTGGTGGAGGCGGGTGACAAGCCCTTCGCCAACCCGCGCAACGCGGCGGCGGGTTCACTCCGCCAGAAGGACCCCCGCATCACGGCGACCCGGCCGCTGCACATGGTCGTCCACGGCATCGGCGCCCTTCAGGGCTTCGACGGCATGAGCCGCCTCTCCCAGGCGTACGAACTGCTGCACGCGTGGGGCCTGCCGACGACCCGCTACGGCAAGGTGGTCGACGACCTCGACGGCGTACGGGAGTTCATCGCCTTCTACGGAGAGAACCGCCACTCCGTGGAACACGAGATCGACGGCGTCGTCGTCAAGCTCGACGAGATCCCCCTCCAGGGCCGCCTCGGCTCGACCTCCCGCGCGCCCCGCTGGGCGATCGCCTGGAAGTACGCGCCGGAGGAGGTCAACACCAAGCTGGTCAACATCCGCGTGGGCGTGGGCCGCACGGGCCGCGTCACTCCGTACGCGCAGGTGGAGCCCGTCACGGTGGCCGGCTCCGAGGTCGAGTTCGCCACCCTGCACAACCAGGACGTGGTGAAGGCCAAGGGTGTCCTCATCGGCGACACCGTGGTGCTCCGCAAGGCCGGAGACGTCATCCCGGAGATCCTCGGCCCGGTCGTCGACCTGCGGGACGGCAGCGAGCGGGAGTTCGTGATGCCCGCCGAGTGCCCCGAGTGCGGCACACCGCTGGCGCCCGCCAAGGAGGGCGACATCGACCTCCGCTGCCCGAACGGCCAGACCTGCCCGGCCCAGTTGCGCGAGCGCCTCTTCTACCTCGGCGGCCGCAAGTGCCTGGACATCGAGAACTTCGGCTACGTAGCCGCCGCCGCGCTCACCAAGCCACTGGAGCCCGCCGAGCCGCCCCTGAGGGACGAGGGCGACCTCTTCGACCTCACCATCGAGCAGTTGCTGCCCATCAAGGCGTACGTCCTCGACCAGGACAGCGGACTGCCCAAGCGGGACCCGAAGACCGGCGAGGAGAAGATCGCCACGGTCTTCGCCAACCAGGAGGGCGCCCCGAAGAAGAACGCGCTCGCGATGCTGGACTTCATCGCGGCCGCCAAGGAGCGTCCGCTGGCCCGGATCATCACCGGCCTGTCCATCCGGCACGTGGGGCCGGTCGCGGCCGAGGCCCTGGCCCGCGAGTTCCGCTCGATCGACCGCATCCAGCAGGCCACGGAGGAGGAGCTGGCCGCCGTCGAGGGCGTCGGGCCCACCATCGCCGCCTCGCTGAAGCAGTGGTTCACGGTGGACTGGCACCAGGAGATCCTCCGCAAGTGGAAGGCCGCGGGCGTCCGCATGGAGGAGGAGAGCTCCGGCGAGGACGAGGGACCCCGTCCGCTCGAAGGCCTCACGGTCGTCGTCACCGGCACCCTGGAACATCACACCCGCGACGGAGCGAAAGAGGCACTCCAGAGCCGGGGAGCGAAAGTGACCGGTTCTGTTTCGAAGAAGACGGCTTTTGTTGTCGTGGGTGACAATCCTGGATCGAAGTATGACAAGGCAATGCAGCTCAAAGTGCCGGTTCTGAACGAGGAGGGCTTCGCCGTCCTGCTCGAACAAGGACCGGAGGCGGCGGCCGAAGTCGCGCTTCCGATCGAGGAGTAGCGGTTGAAGACCACCCGTTCGGCGCATACCAGATGCATACGGGTGGCCGGGTCGCATTCGGGCAACCGTCGACGACCGCTGCCCGTGGAAGCCTTCTGCGGCCTACTGTTGAGGTGTGCGCCTGCCGTGCCCAGCTGCGGTTGGGGCATCCCCTGCTCTTCGGGAGCCTGGGAAGGGTTATCAGACGCGGTGCCGTTGAGGGTTAGTCGGGCCGCGTGGCGTGGGCACCGCCGGCTGTGAGAGGGACGGGAATGGAACCGACCGAGAGCGCCGCCCCGGACTCACGGCTGCGCCCGCGCTGGGTGACCGGCGTGCGGCGATGGGGGCACCCCTTGCTGGAGCGAAGCCGGGAGTTCGGAGCGGGCCCCGGGGTCGCGCGGCTGGCAGGGCGTCCGGGCGGGCAGGTGCGCGCCGCCGGACAGTACAGCGCGGCGGCCGGGAACGGCCCGGGCCGCCTCACCTCCGTCCCCGGATCCCCGTCCCACATGCCGGGCCACGAGTCCGAGAAGCAGCTGTCCTGGCCCGCGCTGCCCGCGGCGGTCGTCACATCGGCCGCGTTCGTCCTGGGCGCGGGCTTCTACCGGGCGTTCACCGGGAACCACGCGCTCTTTCCGTCCGGTTCCACCGGCTGGGCGCTCGCGGTCCTGGTCGGCATCATCGTCGGCCACCTGGTGGCGCTCGGCCGTTCCCGCTGGTGGGGCGGTACGGGCTCCGGCGCGGCCCTCACCCTCGCCGTGCTGCTGCTGTACGGCTGGGTGCCCGCCGGGATGGTCAGCCTCACGGTCGTCGTCCTCGTCGGCATAGCCCGCCGTCATCGCTGGCGGCAGGGCGTGCTGCACGGCGCGGTGGACATCCTCGGCATCGGCGCCGGGGCGCTGGTGCTCGCCGTGTTCGGCCGGGTGCCGTCCGTCGAGACGCCCTGGAAACCGGAGACTTGGACTGTCTACACGGCTCCTTCGGTGGTGCTGGTGGCCGGGGCGTATCTCGTGGTCTCCCGCGCGCTGCTCTGGTACCTCCACGCGCCGCGTACGGCCGGACTGCCGACCGTGGCCCGAACGGCCCTGGTCAGACAGGGGCTGGTCGCCGTCGCGCTGCTCGGCATCGCCCCGCTGATCTGCGTCGTTGCGATCGCCCTCCCCGTCCTGCTGCCGCTCTTCTCGGTCCCGCTCATCGCTCTCGACTCCACGCTCTGGATAGCGCGGGCGCGGGCCGAGGAGCAACTGCGTGACCCCCTCACCGGACTGCCCAACCGGCAGTGGCTACTCGAACGGACCTGGCGGGCGCTGGACGACGCCGAGCGAATCGGTGCACGTTCCGCACTGATGCTGATCGATCTCGATCGATTCAGGGCCGTGAATGACACGCTCGGCCACCTCGCCGGAGACCGGCTGCTGTTGCAGATAGCGGACCGGCTGCGGGTGGCGCTGCCGCGCGGGGCGGAGGCCGCGCGGCTCGGCGGGGACGAGTTCGCCGTCTTACTGCCCGTCGTCGACTCGACGACGTCCGCGTCGCGGGTCGCCCGCAATCTCGTGGCCGCGCTCGGGTCACCGCTCGACCTCGACGGGCTCACGCTCGTCCTGGAGGCCAGCGCCGGGCTCGCCGTCTTCCCCGACCACGCGCTGGACGCGGAGGGGCTGCTGCGGCGGGCGGACGTCGCGATGTACCAGGCGAAGCGCGACCGCACGGGCGTGGAGGTGTACGAGTCCAAGCGGGACTCCAACACCCCCGACCGGCTCGGACTGCTGGGGGACCTGCGGCGGGCGCTCGACGCGGGGGACGTCGAGCTGCACTACCAGCCCAAGGTCCGCTTCGACGGACAGGTGGCGGGCCTTGAGGCGCTCGTGAGGTGGGTGCATCCCGAGCGCGGGAAGGTGCCGCCGGACGAGTTCATAGCCATCGCCGAGTCGTCCGGGCTGATGCCGCATCTCACGGAGTACGTGCTGGAGACGGCGCTCGCCCAGGTGGCGAGGTGGCGGGCCCGGGGACTGCGGGTTCCGGTCGCCGTCAATGTGTCACCGCGGGACGTCCACACGCCCGGGTTCGCCGGAGCGGTCGCCGCACGGCTCGCCAGGCACGGGGTTCCCGCGGGGGCGCTTCAGCTGGAGATAACGGAACACGTGCTGCTGGAGGACCCGCAGCGGGCCGCGGACACCCTGGCGGGACTGACCGGGCACGGCGTGAAGATGTCACTCGACGACTTCGGGACCGGGTATTCGTCGCTGGTGCATCTGCGTCGGCTGCCCGTGAGCGAGCTGAAGATCGACCGGTCCTTCGTGGCGCGGCTCGCGGTGGACACCGAGGATGCCGAGATCGTGCGGTGCACCATCGATCTCGCCCACTCGCTCGGGCTGCTGGTCGTCGCCGAGGGCGTCGAGGACGACGAGACGTGGGAGCGGCTCCGGGACCTCGGGTGCGACGCGGTTCAGGGGTGGCTCGTCGCGGCGGCGATGCCTCCGGAGGAGGCCACGGCCTGGCTGCTGGCGCGCGGGTCTCGGGGGTGGCAGCGGCCCAAGGCCGCCTTGCCCGCGGCGTTGCCTGCGGCAGCTGAGGAGTAGTCGGGTGCGGGTCGGTGGGTTTCCTGCTTTCCCGCCCGCACCACCCGTTTCTGGCACACCTGACATGTGAACGTTTCCCGCGGGGGTCCTCGCCGTCGGCGGCCGTCCGTTCGTCTCGCCGCCTGCCGTCCGCCCTGCCTCCGCGGCGGTGCCCGGGAAACCGATGTACGGGGATGCCCGTGCGACCCATAGGATTGGGCCAAACCACACTCACTCACCCCTGAGGATCGCTGCATGCCTGGCATCACGCGCGAGGAGGTCGCCCACCTCGCCCGGCTGGCGCGTCTGGAGCTGAAGGGCGAAGAGCTCGACCACTTCGCCGGCCAGCTCGACGACATCATCGGCGCGGTCGCCCGCGTCAGCGAGGTCGCCGACCAAGACGTACCGCCGACCTCCCACCCGCTGCCGCTGACGAACGTCATGCGCGCGGACGAGGTCCGTCCGTCGCTCACCCCCGAGCAGGCGCTCTCCGGCGCCCCGGCCCAGGAGCAGCAGCGTTTCAAGGTGCCGCAGATCCTGGGGGAGGACTAATCACCATGACGGACAGCAACGTCAACATCATCAAGCTCACCGCCGCGGAGATCGCCTCCAGGATCGCCGCCGGCGAGCTCACCGCCGTCGAGGTCACCGAGGCCCACCTCGCGCGCATCGAGGCCGTCGACGAGAAGGTGCACGCCTTCCTGCACGTCGACCGGGACGGGGCGCTCGCCCAGGCCCGTGCCGTCGACGAGAAGCGCGCGAAGGGCGAGAAGCTCGGCCCGCTCGCCGGCGTCCCCCTCGCGCTCAAGGACATCTTCACCACCGAGGGCATCCCGACGACCGTCGGCTCGAAGATCCTCGAAGGCTGGATCCCGCCGTACGACGCGACGCTCACCAAGCGGCTCAAGGCCGCCGATGTCGTCATTCTCGGCAAGACCAACATGGACGAGTTCGCCATGGGGTCCAGCACCGAGAACAGTGCGTACGGGCCCACCGGCAACCCCTGGGACCTGACGAGGATCCCCGGCGGCTCCGGCGGCGGTTCGTCCGCCGCGCTCGCCTCCTACCAGGCGCCCCTCGCCATCGGCACGGACACCGGCGGCTCCATCCGCCAGCCCGCCTCCGTCACCGGCACGGTCGGCGTGAAGCCGACGTACGGCGCCGTCTCGCGGTACGGCATGGTCGCGTTCTCGTCCTCCCTCGACCAGGGCGGGCCCTGCGCCCGTACGGTCCTCGACGCCGCCCTCCTCCACGAGGTCATCGCCGGGCACGACCCCCTCGACTCCACCTCCATCGACGCGCCCGTCCCGGCCGTAGTCGAGGCCGCCCGCAACGGCAGTGTCGAAGGCATGCGCGTCGGCGTCGTCAAGCAGTTCCGCGGCGAGGGCTACCAGGCCGGTGTCGTGCAGCGCTTCGACGAGTCCGTCTCGCTCCTCAAGGAGCTGGGCGCCGAGATCGTCGAGCTGGACTGCCCGTCCTTCGACCTGGCCCTTTCGGCGTACTACCTCATCGCCCCGTCCGAGTGTTCGAGCAACCTCGCCCGCTTCGACGGCCTGCGCTACGGCCTGCGCACCGGCGACGACGGCACACACTCCGCCGAGGAGGTCACCGCCCTCACCCGTGAGGCGGGCTTCGGCGACGAGGTCAAGCGCCGCATCATGCTCGGCACCTACGCACTCAGCTCCGGCTACTACGACGCGTACTACGGCAGCGCCCAGAAGGTCCGTACGCTCATCACGCGCGACTTCGAGAAGGCGTTCGAGCAGGTGGACGTGATCGTGTCGCCCACCACGCCGACCACCGCCTTCCCGATCGGCGAGCGCGCCGACGACCCGATGGCGATGTACCTCGCCGACCTGTGCACCATCCCGACGAACCTCGCGGGCAACGCCGCGATGTCGCTGCCCTGCGGTCTCGCGCCGGAGGACAACCTGCCCGTGGGCCTGCAGATCATCGCCCCCGCGATGCAGGACGACCGCCTCTACAAGGTCGGTGCTGCTGTCGAGGCCGCGTTCGTGGAACGCTGGGGGCACCCGCTGATCGAGGAGGCTCCGTCGTTGTGAGTGCCACGGCCAACAAGGCAAAGAACTTCAAGAAGTCGAAGAAGGGGCTGTACCTGTCGCTCGGCAGTACAGCGTTCGGCGCGATCAGCGTTGCCAAGCAGGCCAAGCTGGCCCGCAGCGACGGGGACACCCTGAGGCTCATCGACGCCGCCGTATCCGCCGCCGCCATCGTCACCGGCCTTGCGATCATCTACCGGGAGCTCAAGCGCCTCGGTGACGACGACGTCCTGCTGGGCTGAGAGGGAAAGTTTCACCGTGACTGTCACGACTGACCTGGTGTCGTACGAGGACGCGCTGGCGTCGTACGACCCCGTCATGGGCCTCGAAGTCCATGTCGAACTCGGCACCAAGACCAAGATGTTCTGCGGCTGCTCCACCGAGCTGGGCGCCGAGCCCAACTCGCAGGCCTGCCCGACCTGCCTCGGCATGCCCGGCGCGCTGCCGGTCGTCAACGCGGTCGGCGTCGAGTCCGCGATCAAGATCGGTCTCGCGCTGCACTGCGAGATCGCCGAGTGGTGCCGCTTCGCCCGGAAGAACTACTTCTATCCGGACATGCCGAAGAACTTCCAGACCTCCCAGTACGACGAGCCGATCGCCTTCAACGGCTATCTGGACGTCCAGCTGGAGGACGGCGAGGTCTTCCGCGTGGAGATCGAGCGCGCCCACATGGAGGAGGACACCGGCAAGTCGCTGCACGTCGGCGGCGCGACCGGCCGTATCCACGGCGCCTCGCACTCGCTGCTCGACTACAACCGCGCCGGTATCCCGCTCATCGAGATCGTCACCAAGCCGATCGAGGGCGCCGGCGAGCGCGCTCCCGAGGTCGCCAAGGCGTACGTCGCCGAGCTGCGCGAGCTCATCAAGGCGCTCGGTGTCTCGGAAGCCCGCATGGAGCAGGGCCAGATGCGCTGCGACGTGAACCTTTCGCTGCGCCCGCACGGCCGCGAGAAGTTCGGCACCCGGAGCGAGACCAAGAACGTCAACTCGCTGCGGTCCGTCGAGCGCGCCGCCCGCTTCGAGATCCAGCGGCACGCCGCGGTGCTGAACTCCGGCGGAACGATCATCCAGGAGACCCGCCACTTCCACGAGGACACCGGGTCCACGACCTCGGGCCGCGTGAAGGAGGAGGCGGAGGACTACCGGTACTTCCCGGAGCCCGACCTCGTTCCCGTCGCTCCGTCCCGCGAGTGGGTCGAGGAGCTGCGCGCGGGCCTGCCCGAGCAGCCGCTGGCCCGGCGCAACCGGCTGCGCGAGGAGTGGGGCATCACCGCCCACGACATGCAGTCGATCCTCAACGCCGGTGCCATCGACTCCATCGTCGCCACGATCGCGGCGGGCGCCGACGCGGCCTCCGCCCGCAAGTGGTGGATGGGCGAACTGGCGCGCACGGCCAACGAGTCGGGCGTGTCCCTGGACGCGCTGGCCATCACGCCCGAGCAGGTCGCCCGGGTGACCGCCCTGGTCAACGAGGGCTCCCTCAACGACAAGCTGGCCCGCCAGGTCATCGAGGGCGTCCTCAAGGGCGAGGGCACCCCGGACGAGGTCGTCGAGAAGCGTGGTCTGAAGGTCGTCTCCGACGAGGGCGCCCTGACGACGGCCGTCGAGGAGGCCATCGCCGGCAACGCGGCCATCGCGGACAAGATCCGCGGGGGCAAGGTTGCCGCCGTGGGCGCCCTGGTGGGCGCGGTCATGAAGGCCACGCGGGGGCAGGCCGACGCGGCCCGCGTCAAGGAGCTCATCCTGGAGAAGCTCGGCGTCGAGGGCTGAGCCCTCGCTCTTTTCCTTGCGGAGGGGGGCGTGCGCCTGAGTTTCAGGTGCGCGCCCCCCTCGGCGTTCGTCCTGGGGGGCTGCGCCCCCAGACCTCGCCCCCAATGGGTCGCCGCGGGAGTGTGTTCTGTGCGGGCCGTTCGTGGCCGGGCGCGCAGTTCCCCGCGCCCCTGGAGGGGCGCCTGCTGAGCGGGGCTCGCTGAACGCCGCCGCGGTCTCGTGCGTACATGTCTCCGAGGCCGCTCACTCCTACCGCGTGTAGGGCGATCGGGGGGTGCATCGGGACCGATGTACCCCCCATTGGCGTGACTGCGGACGTCGTTCGGGGCGACAGAGTTCATTGGATTGTCGTGTGAACTGCCTCGCACTCCTGTGAGTAAGCCCACGAATGAGGCCAACGATCACTTTCGGCTGCAAGAGTGATAACGAATTGGTCATGCGTTCTTTGCGGGCAGTTCCCGATAAAGATCCACAAAACACCCAGGGGAGCTCGTCCGTGGCAGCTCTAGCACGTTGGTGTGTCCAGCACCGCCTCGTCGCCGTACTGCTCTGGCTCGTCGCCTTCGGCGGGATCACCGCCGCCGCTGCCGTCACCGGAACCGCGTACTCGAACGACTACGAGGCGCCGGGCACCGAATCGGGCCGAGCCAGCCAGCTCCTCCAGGACGGTTTCCCCGGCCTCGGCGGCGACAGCGACACCGTTGTCTGGCACACCACCGCCGGCACGGTCCGTGCCGCGGACGTCGAGCAGACCATGAGCCACACCCTCGACGAGATCGCCGACCTGCCCGGAGTCGCCGCGGTCGCCAGCCCCTACAAGGGCCACGGCGCGGGCCAGATCAGCGGCGACGGACGTACGGCCTACGCCACCGTGACCTTCGACGACCCGGCCGAGGACATCGACCAGGGCGAGGCCACGGCCGTCGTCGACACCGCGAAGGCCGCGGCGACGGAGGGACTCCAGGTGGAGCTGGGCGGCCAGGCCGTCGCCCTCACCGAGTCGTCGGGCGGCCACATCGCCGAGGTCGTCGGGGTGATCGTCGCCGCCGTGGTCCTCTTCCTCGCCTTCGGCTCCCTCGCCGCCTCGCTGCTGCCCATCGCCACGGCCCTGGTCAGCGTCGGCACGGCGTACGCGGGGATCGCGCTCCTCGGGCACGCGATGACCGTCGCCGACTTCGCGCCGATGCTCGGCATGCTGATCGGACTCGGCGTGGGCATCGACTACGCGCTGTTCATCGTGACCAGGCACCGACGCGGCCTGAAACGCGGACTCCCCGTCGAGGAGGCCGCACGGAACGCGGTCGCCACCACCGGGCGCGCGGTCGTCTTCGCGGGCGCCACCGTCTGTATCGCCCTGCTCGGCATGCTCATACTGCGGCTCGGCTTCCTCAACGGCGTCGCGATCGCCGCGTCCCTCACCGTGGTCCTCACCGTCGCGGCCTCCGTGACCCTGCTGCCCGCGCTCCTCTCCTTCATCGGCATGCGCGCCCTCAGCCGCCGTGAGCGCCGCCGCCTGGACGAGCACGGCCCCCAGCCGGAGATCCCCACCGGGCTCGCCGCCCGCTGGTCCGCCTTCGTCGAGAAGCACCCCAAGCTCCTCGGCGGCGTCGCCCTGGCCGTCATGGCACTGCTCGCGATCCCGACCTTCTCCCTGCACCTGGGCACCTCCGACCAGGGCAACAACCCGGAGACGGCCACCACACGGCAGGCGTACGACCTGCTCGCGGACGGCTTCGGACCCGGACTGAACGGGCCGCTGACCCTCGTCACACACGTCGGCGGGGCCCAGGACCGGGTCGCCCTCGACAACCTCGACGCCACGCTCAGGGCGACCGAGGGAGTCCGGACGGCGACCCCGGTGACGTACAACAACGCCGGCGACACCGCCTACCTCAGCGTCGTACCGACGTCCTCGCCGCAGTCCGAGAGGACCAGCGACCTCGTCGACCGGCTGCGCGACGACGTGCTGCCGCAGGCCGAGACCGGGACCACGCTCGACCTGCAGGTCGGCGGCATGACCGCCTCGTACGACGACTTCGCCGACGTCATCGTCGGCAAACTGCCCCTCTTCGTGGGCGTCGTCATCGGCCTCGGCTGCGTCCTGCTGCTGCTCGCCTTCCGCTCCATCGGCATCCCCCTGAAGGCCGCCGCGATGAACATCGCGGCCGTCACCGCCTCCTTCGGAGTCGTCGTCGCGATCTTCCAGTGGGGCTGGGGCAGCGAACTGCTGGGCCTCGGCCGCGCCGGCCCGATCGAGCCCTTCCTGCCCGTGATCATGGTCTCCGTACTCTTCGGGCTCTCCATGGACTACCAGGTGTTCCTGGTCAGCAGGATGTACGAGGAGTGGCTGGAGACCGGTGACAACCGGCGGGCCGTCCGCGTGGGCCTCGCCGAGACCGGCCGGGTGATCAACTCCGCCGCCGTGATCATGATCTCGGTCTTCCTGGCCTTCGTGCTCAGCGGCGACCGCGTCATCGCCATGTTCGGCATAGCGCTCGCCGCGGCCGTCGCCCTGGACGCCTTCGTGCTGCGTACGCTCCTGGTGCCGGCCCTGATGCACATGCTGGGCGGCGCCAACTGGTGGCTGCCCCGCTGGCTCGACCGGCGCCTGCCGCGCATCAGCATCGAGCCGCCGGAAATCCGTACCGTCGACGCCGAGGGCCGTGCGAGGATCCCGAGGGCGCGCGAGGACGCGCTCGTGGAGGTACTCGTGAAGGAGCAGCAGCAGGATGTACGCGATATCCCTGGGTGACGACGGCGCCGAACTGCGGCCCCTGGAGCCGTGGCACGCGGAGGAGTTCCTGGCGCACCTCGACCGGGGGCGCGAGTTCATCGGGCAGCACATTCCGTTCGGAACCAAGGCCGTCGACGTCGACTCCGCGAGGGAACTCCTCCAGGCGTTCGCCGACAAGCGCGCCACCGACACCGGCAGCCTGCACGGGCTGTGGCTGGAGGGGAAGCTGGTCGGCGGTGTGCTGTTCCTGCACTTCGACGCCGAGCGGGGCACCTGCGAGGTCGGCTGCTGGCTGGAGCCGGCCGGCGCGGGACGCGGACTGGTCACTCGCGCCATGCGGATCCTCATCGACTGGGCGGTCGAGGAGCGGGGCGTCCACCGCGTGGAGTGGCAGGCGTCGTCCGCCAACGAACCGAGCATCAACGTGGCGCGGCGGCTCGGCATGAACCGCGACGGGGTGCTCAGGGAGAGCTTCCCGTACCGGGGCGTACGCCAGAACCTGGAAGTGTGGTCGGTGCTCGCGCCCGAGTGGCGTGCCGCACGCGCGCGTGCCTGGAAGTGACGTCCCGACCGTGCTCGGGGCGGTGGCGCAAGGCCGCCGAGTAAGGCGAAAAGCCGCCCGGTGCGTGAGGATCTTGGGATCTTAAAGAAATTCTCAGACAGCGTCCGTACGGTGCGGAGCATGGGAACCAAGACAGAGGGCGAAGCCGGAGCCAAGACCGGCACCGAGGCACAGCGCGACGAGGAGGCCGTGGAGCTCAGCAAGAGCGACCAGCCGGCGATCGGAGAGGTCGAGGAGGCCGGGGCCGCCGAGGCGGCTGACGACCAGGACGACTCCGAGGTCCTCGGCGAGGACGAGGACGAGGACGACGAGGCCGTGCTCGCGGCCGAGCGCGGTTCCGGCGTGGGCCTGGGTGCCGCCGCCGTCGTATCCGCCGGGCTCGGTGTCGTGTCGCTGACCGGCAGCTGGGTCGGCACCATCGCGCAGGCGCGCGACGGGCTGTTCGGCCAGCTGGAGACCGCGCAGAGCGCCGGTGTGGCCGAGCAGATCAAGCAGGTCTACGCCGACTCCTGGAACGCCAACGCGCTGGTCGCCGGGTTCTTCGCGCTGACCGCGCTGATCGTCGGCGTCGTGGTGCTGGCCCGGCCCGCGTTCGGCAACCCCGACCGGATTCCGGCGCAGGCCCCGTGGGTCAAGTCGGTCGCCTGGGCGGGTGTCTCGCTCGGTGTCATCGGCCTCCTGCTGGCCGCGCTCAAGTACTCAAACATTCTGCTCGACATGCCGTCCCCGAGCTGAAAACCGCACGTCTGAGGGGCCTTAGTCCCGCCGTAGGCCACCTACGGCGGGACTAAGGCCCTTCGTGCGCTCAAGATGCGGAACTCTCCCGATGTGGCGCACCCCCCTTGGAGACGAAGGTTGAGGCATCGCAACAGAGCGAAGCCGGAAACAACACTTCACGAGGGGTACGAGATGTTCGAGTACGAGCTCCAGCAGATCCGCACCGCGGAGATGATCCGCGAGGCCGACAACTACCGACTGGTCCGCGAGGCCGTCCGCAGCCGCCGTGCCGCCAGGCGCGAGGCCGCGCGATCCGGCCGCGACGACACCGAGGGGCGGGTGCATAGCCGGAACCACCGCAGGTCCCGGTCCGCACGCGTCGCGTGAGCGCCGGAGCGGGTGAGGGTGGCCGCACGGGGGTCGGCCGCCCTCACCGGGACGGCACCACCGTGACCGCCCTCCCGGCCGTGAACACCACCTCCGGGACCTCGGGCCCGTCCGCCGCGGCGTACGGGCCCGAGGTCTTGAGCGGGGCTGAGGTTGTGGGTACGCCTGAGGGTGTGGGTGGGCCTCAGGCTTCGGGCGGGCCCGAGGTTGTGGGCACGTCCGAGGCCGCGGGTGAGCCTGAGGTCGTGGGCGGGCCCAAGGTCTTGGGGAGGCTTGAGGCCGCGGGTGAGCCCAGGGCCGTGAGCAGGCTCGTAGCCGTGGGCGGGCCAGAGGCCGCGGGCGGGCCTGCGGTCGTCGATGGGCTTGCGGGCGTGGGCAGGTCCGAGGCTGTGGGCGGGATCGAGGTCGTGGGCAGGCTCGCAGCCGCGGGCGTGCCCAGGTCCGAGGTCCCGGACCGGTCCGGAGCCGTGGGCCGGCCCGCGATAACCAGTGCCGTTGTGTCAGAGCCCTGTGCGATGCTCGGCGTTGTGGAGACCAGGTCCGTCAGTCCGGTCTTCGTCGGCAGGGTCGACGAACTGGGCGTGCTGAACGACGCGCTCGCCCGTGCCGCCACGGGCGAGCCGCAGGCGTTGCTGCTCGGCGGTGAGGCGGGCGTCGGAAAGACCCGGCTCATCGAGGAGTTCGCCACCGCGGCCTGTCGCGAGGGGGCCGTCGTGGCGCTCGGCGGCTGTGTCGAGATCGGCGCCGACGGCCTGCCCTTCGCGCCCTTCTCCACCGCGCTGCGCGCCCTGCGCCGCCACCTGCCCGACGAGCTGGCCGCCGCGGCCGCGGGGCAGGAGGAGGAACTGGCCCGGCTGCTGCCCGAGCTGGGCGACACCTCACGCGGGCGGCACGACGAGGACGGCATGGCCCGCCTCTTCGAACTCACCGTCCGGCTGCTGGAGCGCGTCGCCGCCGACCGCCCGGTCGTCGTCCTCCTGGAGGACCTGCACTGGGCCGACGCCTCGACCCGCCACCTCCTCGCCTACCTCTTCCGTACGCTCCGCAGCGGCCGCCTCCTCGTCGTCGCCACCTACCGCGCCGACGACATCCACCGCCGCCACCCCCTGCGCCCACTGCTCGCCGGACTCGACCGGCTGCGCACCGTCCGCCGTATCGAACTCGGCCGGTTCAGCCGCGCAGAGGTCGGCCGCCAGATCGCCGGAATCATCGCCACCGAACCCGACCCGACCCGGGTCGACGAGATCTTCACGCGCTCCGACGGCAACGCCTTCTTCGTCGAGGAACTGGCCGTGGCCGCCAACGACGGCTGCCGCACCGGCCTCACCGACTCCCTGCGCGATCTGCTCCTCGTCCGCGTCGAGAGCCTGCCCGAGGGATCCCAGCGGGTCGCCCGGATCGTCGCCGAGGGCGGCTCCACTGTGGAGTACCGGCTGCTCGCCGCCGTGGCCCGGCTCTCCGAGGACGACCTCATCGAGGCACTGCGGGCCGCCGTCGGCGCCAACATCCTGCTCGCGACACCCGACGGGGACGGCTACCGCTTCCGCCACTCCCTGGTGCGCGAGGCCGTCGGCGACGACCTGCTGCCCGGCGAGCGCTCCCGCCTCAACCGCCGGTACGCGGAAGCGCTGGAGGCCGACCCCACGCTCGTCCCGGCCGACGAGCGCGCCGCCCGCCTGGCCAGCCACTGGTACCACGCGCACGACGCGGCCAAGGCCCTGCCCGCCGTCCTCGACGCCTCCGTCGCGGCCCGCCGCCGGCACGCCTACTCGGAGCAACTGCGGCTCCTGGAGCGCGCGATGGAGCTCTGGGACACGGCCCCCGAGTCGGTACGTGCCGAACTGCGGCCCGTCGACTACACCGAGGTCTACCCGCCCTGCGGCTGCGACCCGGCCACCACGCCGCTGCGCTACCTCGACCTGATGGCCGAAGCAGCCGTCGCGGGCCGGTTCTGCGGGGAGCGCGAGCGCGCCCTGAAGATCACCAAGCGGGCCCTGCACCTCCTGGAGGACGAGGACGATCCGCTGCGCGCGGCCTGGTTCTGGATCCAGCGCTCCCGTCTCATCGAGGCGGTGGCCCGCGGCGACGGGTGGAAGGAACTCGCCACCGCCCAGGAGCTGGTGCGCGGGCTGCCGCCGTCCGAGGTGCACGCCGACGTCCTCGCCAATGTCGCCAACTGGTCGATGATGCACAGGCCGGGACCGGAAGCCCTCCAGGCCGCCGAGCGCGCCGTGGAGTACGCCCGGATGGTGGGTGCCCGCGACATCGAGCTGAACGCGCGGCTCACCCTGGGCGGCCTCCTCGTCGAGTCGGGCGACATCGAGGCGGGGCTCGCCGAGGTGCACGAGGTCAAGGAGCGGGCGGGGAAGGTCGGTGCCGCCTATGTGGTGGGCCGCGCCCATGTGAACCTGCCCTCCCATCTGGAGGGCATCGGCCGCTCCCAGGACGCCGTCCGGATCCTTGAGGAAGGGGTCGAACTCGCCCGCAGACTCGGTCTGCTGGACACCGAGGCCTGGGTGTGGGGCAATCTCGCCGAGTCCCTCTTCTCCCTGGGCCGCTGGGACGAGGCCGGTGCGGCCGGGTTCAACTCGGACCGCGTCGGCCAGAGCGCCAAGCCCCGCGGCTTCCGCACCACGCTCCACGCCCATCTCGCGCGCGCCCGGGGCGACCTGCCCGAGGCCGGCCGCCAACTGGCCGCCGCGCGGGAGTACTTCGGCACGCACGACACCGTGCCCCAGCACGCGCTGCCGCTGACCACCCTCGCGATCGGCATAGCCGCCGCCGAGGGCCGTCTGCTCGACGCCCGTGCCGAACTGGACGAGGCCCTGAGCACCGGCTTCCCGCCGGGCACCCAGCGCTACGCCTGGCCCCTGCTGCTCGCCGCCGCGACCGCGGAGGCCGACGCCCGCGGACTGCCCGTCGCCGAACAGGGCCGCGCCGACGTCCTGGAAAGCCTGCGCAAGGCCGCCAAGTCCCTCGCCACGAACGTGCCCGTTTGGCAGGCCCACGAGCACTGGGTGCGGGCCGAACTGCTGCGCGCCGAGGGCCGGGACACCCCGGACGAGTGGTCCGCGGCGGTCACCGCCTTCGAGCCCCTTGAGCGCCCGTACGAACTCGCCCGGGTGCGGCACCGGCTCGCGGAGTCCCTGCTGGCCTCCGGGGGCGGTGAGGAGGAACGGGACCGCGCCACGGAACTGCTGCGGCTGGCCCGCGCTGTGGCCGACCACCTCGGCGCGCGCCCGCTCGCCGATGC
>NZ_JAPWHT010000439.1:0-8584 GCF_027270795.1 Streptomyces sp. ActVer | reverse complement strand
GCCCCTAAGGGGCGCGGGGAACTGCGCAGTCTTCAGCTGAGGAGCGGGGGTTCGGGGGCCGGCCCCCGAGACGGGACGGGTAGGGGCGGCGGGGGCGATGAAAAGGGGTTTTCGTGGATGCGGGCCGAGCTGGGAGAATGGGGCCGTCAGCCGTGCGAAACGTACCGCCGGCCAAAGACGCCTCCTGAGGAAAGAAGGACGTGCCGATCGTGGCTCAGAGCACCGAGACCACCGACTGGGTCTCCCGTTACGCGGATGAGGTCATCGAGGAGTCGGAGCGTCGGGCCCCGGGCAAACCGGTCGTCGTCGCGTCCGGACTGTCCCCGTCCGGGCCCATCCACCTCGGGAATCTCAGGGAGGTCATGACCCCGCACCTCGTCGCCGACGAGATCCGCCGCCGGGGCCACGAGGTCAGGCACCTCATCTCCTGGGACGACTACGACCGGTATCGGAAGGTGCCGAACGGCGTCGCGGGTGTCGACGACTCCTGGGCCGAGCACATCGGCAGGCCCCTCACCGCCGTCCCCGCCCCGAAGGGCTCCCCGTACCCGAGCTGGGCCGAGCACTTCAAGGCCGCCATGGTCGAGGCCCTCGGCGAGCTGGGCGTCGAGTTCGACGGCATCAGCCAGACCGAGCAGTACACCTCCGGCACGTACCGCGAGCAGATCCTGCACGCGATGAAGCACCGCGGTGACATCGACGCGATCCTCGACCAGTACCGGACCAAGAAGGCCCCGGCCAAGAAGCAGTCGCAGAAGCCCGTCGACGAGGCCGAGCTCGAAGCCGCCGAGGGGTCGGGCGCGGCCGCCGACGACGACGGCACCGGCTCCGCCGGGTACTTCCCGTACAAGCCCTACTGCGGCGACTGCGGCAAGGACCTCACCACCGTCACGGCCTACGACGACGACACCACCGAGCTGACGTACACCTGCACCGCGTGCGACTTCTCGGAGACCGTCCGGCTCAGCGAGTTCAACCGCGGCAAGCTGGTCTGGAAGGTCGACTGGCCGATGCGCTGGGCGTACGAGGGTGTTGTCTTCGAGCCCTCCGGCGTCGACCACTCCTCGCCCGGGTCCAGCTTCCAGGTCGGCGGACAGATCGTCGGGAGCATCTTCGGCGGCAAGCAGCCCATCGGTCCGATGTACGCCTTCGTGGGCATCTCCGGCATGGCGAAGATGTCCTCCTCCAAGGGAGGCGTGCCCACGCCCGGTGACGCGCTGAAGATCATGGAGCCGCAGATTCTGCGATGGCTCTACGCCCGCCGCCGTCCCAACCAGTCCTTCAAGATCGCCTTCGACCAGGAGATCCAGCGGCTCTACGACGAGTGGGACAAGCTGGAGGGCAAGGTCGCCGACGGGTCCGCCCTGCCGGCCGACGTCGCCGCGCACTCGCGCGCTGTCGGCACCGCCGGCGGCGAGCTCCCGAAGACGCCCCGCCCGATGCCCTACCGCACGCTCGCCTCCGTCGCCGACATCACCGCCGGCGCCGAGGACCAGACCCTGCGCATCCTCAGCGAACTCGACCCCGCCGACCCGCTCTCGTCCCTCGACGAGGTCCGGCCGCGGCTCGACAGGGCCGAGGCATGGATCAACACCCAGGTCCCCGCCGACCAGCGCACGGTCGTCCGCAAGGAGGCCGACACCGAGCTCATCAAGTCCCTCGACGACCAGGGCCGCGCCTCGCTCCGGCTCCTCCTCGACGGACTCGACTCGCACTGGTCGCTCGACGGACTCACCCACCTCGTGTACGGAGTGCCGAAGGTCCAGGCCGGCTTCTCCGCCGACGCCACGCCCAAGGAACTCCCGGCGGAGATCAAGGTCGCCCAGCGCACCTTCTTCGCCCTGCTCTACCACCTGCTGGTCGGCCGCGACACCGGCCCCCGCCTGCCCACCCTGCTCCTCGCCGTGGGCCAGGAGCGGGTGAGGAAGCTGCTCGGCGAGTAGCGAGCAACCGTAGGAAGTCGTACGACGATGGGGGCGCCCGGAGATTCTCCGGGCGCCCCCATCCACGTACACACGCAGGTCGCTACGCGATGTGGTCCTCTTCCAGTTCCATCGTGTGGCGGTTGGTGAAGCGGGTCACCAGGCGCTTCGCCTCCGGCTCCGGGAGGGTCACGCGGAACTCCGCCTCGACGTTGTCACCGAACTCGCGCGGAGTCGGGTAACTGCCGTTTATCGACTGCTTGAAGACCTGGTAGAACGACTCCTCGTCCGGCTCCGGGGCGGGCGTGCCGCCGCCCTCGCCGAGCTGACGGGTGCGGTTCGGGCCCGACGGGATGGGGAACGTGCCGGTGTCCTCGGGAGAGGGCTCACGCTCCTCGTACTCCTGAAGCACCTGCCCCTGCCCGTTCTGGTACGCCTGGCGCTGCTCGGCCTCGTACTGGGCCTGCTGAGCCTCGTACTGGGCCCACATCTGCTCCGGCGCGTACGAGGGGTCGTAGCCGCCCTCGTAGACGATCTCCTGCTGCGGGGGAGCGAACCACGGGCTCGACTCCGGCTCCTCCTCCAGGTACTCCGGCTGCCCCTGGGACCCCTGCTGCACAGGCTGCCCCTGCGGTCCCTGTTGCTGTGGGACCGGGTAGCCGTCGGCGTCCAGGTCCTGGCGGCGCTGGTCGTCCCGGGGTGCTCCCGGGCCCACCTGGGGCGGCACGGCGGCCTGCGGCACCTCCACGCGCTCCAGCTCCGTCTGCTGCCGGGGCGCCGGAGGCAGCAGCGCCGGCTCGATGCCCGCCGCGGCCAGGCCCGAAGGGGCCGTCTCCGCCAGGGGCACGCCGTAACGCGCCAGCCGCAGCGGCATCAGGGACTCGACCGGGGCCTTGCGGCGCCAGGCGCGGCCGAAGCGCGAACGCAGCCGGGCCTGGTAGACGAGACGCTCCTGCTCCAGCTTGATGACCTGCTCGTAGGAGCGCAGCTCCCACAGCTTCATCCGGCGCCACAGGAGGAACGTGGGGAGCGGGGACAGCAGCCAGCGGGTGAGGCGCACGCCCTCCATGTGCTTGTCGGCCGTGATGTCCGCGATCCGGCCGATCGCGTGCCGCGCCGCCTCCACGGAGACCACGAACAGGATCGGGATCACACCGTGCATCCCGACACCCAGCGGGTCCGGCCAGGCGGCCGCGCCGTTGAACGCGATCGTCGCCGCCGTCAGCAGCCACGCCGTCTGGCGCAGCAGCGGGAACGGGATCCTGATCCAGGTCAGGAGCAGATCGAGCGCGAGCAGGACACATATGCCCGCGTCGATACCGATCGGGAAGACGTAGCTGAACTTCCCGAAGCCCTTCTGGAGGGCGAGTTCGCGCACCGCGGCGTACGAACCGGCGAAGCCGATCCCGGCGATGACGACGGCTCCGAAGACGACCACCCCGATGAGGATCCGGTGCGTCTTCGTGAGCTGCATAGGCGCGGACACCCGTACTCCCCTCCCATGACGACCTGTTGCGCGCAACAGAGTGGCACATGTGTACGGGCTCCGGGCGCGCAGTACGGCACCAGCCCGGCCCCCACGGAGGCCGGGCCGCCGCAAATGTCCTGGTCCGGCCGAGAGTTGGGCCCCGGCCGGAATTCCGGAACGGCCGTCAGCCCTTCTTCGTGGCCGACTTGCTCGGGCTCTTGCTCGTGCTCGTGCTCGTGCCCGAGTCCTTGCCGAGGTCCGAACCCTGCCCCCCGCTCTTGCTCGCGCTCTTGCTCGGGCTGGGGCTCTTGCTCGGCGCCGTGCTGCCACCGGCCGAGGAGCCGCCGCCGGCCCCGTTCGCCGTCCGGACCGCCTCCACGGCCTCCTTGGCGGCCTTCTCAGCCGCCTTCGTCAGATCGGCCACCTTCGGGGCCTCGTCGCCCGCCAGACCAGCGCCGTTGTAGTCGACCGTCACCACGACGTTCTCGACCCGCGTCACGACCGTCTGCTGCTTGAAGGTGCCTTCCTTCTTCTTCAGGTCGTACGTCACCAGCGACGCCTCGTTGCCCATCCCCGTCAGGGGCTGCGACTTGGTGTTCTTCGCGTCCGTCACCGAGCGGGCGTCCTCGGCGCGCTTGGTGAAGTACTCCGAGGCCAGCTTCTCGCCCGTACCGCGGGTCGCGTCCGACTCGAAACGCAGCAGCGACACGTTCAGCCAGCGGAACTGCGAACCGTCCACGCCGTTGTTGTCCAGGCTGTTCCAGGAACAGTTGCCGCGCGTCGCCGCATCGCCCGACTTGCCCTCCTTGCTGGACTTGGTGCCCTTCGGCACCATTTCCTTCAACGTCTTCGACGAGAGCACCTTGCAGGGCTCGGGAAGCTTCGCGTACGCGGCCTCCTTCACCACCGAACCGGCCTCCGTCGCGGACGACGACGCCGAGGCGCCGGAGTCCTTCTTCGCGTCGTCGCCGGAGCCGTCGCCGGAGTCCGAGGAGCAGCCGGAGGCGACGAGCATCATCGGGACGGCGGCCGCCCCGGCAAGGATGCGGGTGAGTCGCTGGCGCTGTGCGGGTCGGTGCATGGTTCCTTCACTCGTAGACGCTCGGGTGTGCGTGCGACCGGCCGCGTCCTCGGCCGGCCGCACTCGGTCGGGTCCGAGGGGCCACGGTACGCCGAACGGGACACGGGTGACTCGGGTTCCGTCCAGCCCGAAACCCCTCCCGGGAGCCCCTAGTCGTTGAACGTCCCGGCGAGCTGACCCGCCAGTTTCCGCGCCCTGTCCTGCATGTCCTTGCTGCTCGGGACGTCGGTCGTGGTCGCCGGCTGCTCGTCGTACCGGATCGTCACGACCACGTTGGACGTGCGGAACACCACAGTCACCGTGCGCTGCCGGGAGCTGCTCAGCGCGTCGTCCAGGAACGCCTCGTCGCCCAGGTCGTCGAGCGTGCGGGGCTGCAGGGCGGAGGGGGTGGAGCCGTCGGAGGGGGTGGCGGAACCGCTCGCGTCGCCGCTGTCCGAACCCGACGCGCTGGAGCTCGGACCGGATCCGGAGCTGTTTGAGGGGGACCCGCTCTCATCGGGGGACGAGCCGGACGAATCGGGTGACTCGGGTAGCTCCGACGACTCCGACGACTCCGACGAGGCGACCGGCTCCGGAAGGTCCGCCGCCGTCTCGCTCTCCAGGTAGATGTCCGTCGCGCGGTCGTCGTCGCTGACCGCGTTGTCGTACGAGACCACGCGCTCGAAGTCCACCAGCAGGTGATCCGTCGCCGCCGTCGACTCGGCCTTCCAACGGCAGCCGACCTTGCGGTCCGTGTCGTACGTCTGCGTCGCCGTGCCCTCGTACGCCTTCTCGCGCTGCTCCTCGTCCGTCACCTGCTTGATGCCCGGCAGCAGCGAGTCCAGCGTGCCTTTCGACACCGCGGCGCACGGCTCCGGGAGCGTGCGGTACCTGCCGGGCTGCGCCGCGGTCGGCGTCGTGGCCGACTCGCCCGGCTTCGGGTCGGTCGTGCCGTCGTCGTCGCCCGATCCACCGGTGCAGCCGGCCAGCAGCACCGCGAGGAGCGCGGCGACGCCGGGTACGTACGCCTTCCGCTGCACGGTGGGGCTCCTCTCGACGGGTCGCCGCGCCGGGCGCGCGACCGGGGTGTCCTGTGGTTGTGCGTTGGTTATTCAGTTGCCGCGCGGGGGCGGCCCCTGGAGACAATGTGTATCGCACGCACTGCCGTGGACGCCGGTCCGTTGTCCCAAACGTTGACCTTGGTGCTGGTTTTGCGATTTGTGACTTCTGTTTGTTTTCCGGGGGAATGAGGACGAGATGTCGTACGTGGAAGTGCCGGGCGCGAAGGTGCCGATCCGCATGTGGGCGGACCCGGCGTCGGTCGAGGACGTCGCGATGCAGCAGCTCCGCAACGTCTCGACGCTTCCCTGGATCAAGGGCCTCGCGGTCATGCCGGACGTCCACTTCGGCAAGGGCGCGACGGTCGGTTCCGTGATCGCCATGCAGGGGGCCGTGTGCCCTGCGGCTGTCGGGGTCGACATCGGGTGCGGGATGTCGGCGGTCAGGACGTCCCTGACGGCCAATGACCTGCCGGGGGACCTTTCCCGACTGCGGTCGAAGGTCGAGCAGGCCATTCCTGTGGGGCGGGGGATGCATGAGGACCCGGTCGACCCTGGGAGGTTGCATGGGTTCGCTACCGCGGGGTGGGACGACTTCTGGGGGCGGTTCGATGGGGTTGCGGAAGCGGTGCAGTTCCGTCAAGTGCGGGCCGTCAAGCAAATGGGGGCACTTGGAGCCGGAAATCACCACTTGGAAGTATCGGTGGATTCGGGAAATCTTGTTTGGCTCACGCTTCACTCCGGATCCCGCAACATCGGCAAGGAACTTGCCGAGCACCACATCGGTGTCGCGCAGAAGCTCTCGCACAACCAGGGCTTGGTCGACCGAGATCTTGCGGTCTTCGTTTCGGACACTCCGCAGATGGCCGCATACAGGAATGACCTCTACTGGGCGCAGGAATACGCGAAGTACAACCGCTCGATCATGATGGGGCTTCTGAAGGACGTCATCCGCAGGGAGTTCAAGAAAGCGAAGCCGACCTTCGAGAGGGAGGTCAGCTGTCACCACAATTACGTTTCGGAGGAGAGGTACGACGGGATGGACCTGCTCGTGACGCGCAAGGGCGCGATCAGGGCGGGCGCGGGTGACCTTGGGATCATCCCGGGCTCCATGGGGGCGGCGACATACATCGTGAAGGGCCTCGGCAATGAGAAAGCCTTCAACTCGGCCTCGCACGGGGCGGGCCGGCGCATGAGCCGTAACGCCGCCAAGCGTCGCTTCTCGACAAAGGATCTGGAAGAGCAGACGCAGGGTGTGGAGTGCCGCAAGGACTCCGGCGTCGTGGACGAGATCCCGAGCGCGTACAAGCCGATCGAGCAGGTCATCGACCAGCAGCGCGACCTCGTGGAGGTCGTCGCGAAGCTGAAGCAGGTTGTGTGCGTGAAGGGCTGAACGCTGTGTGGGCAAAGGGCTGAACCACGAGTGGGGCCCGGGCTGTTGTCGGCCCGGGCCTCATTTTTTCATCTCACCGAAGGGAACTGCCATTGCTGGCCAGTGAGTTATTGGGTTTCCCCGCCGATGCCCGTGTCCTCATTGTCAATTGTGATGACTTCGGGATGCGCCCCGGGGTCAATGCCGCCGTTGTCGAGGCGATCGAGAGTGGGATCGCGGCTTCGTGCAGCCTGATGGTGCCCTGCGGTGGGACCGAAGAGGCCATGCGGCTGTTGCGGGAGCGGCCCGAGGTGTCGTTCGGGGTGCATCTCTCGCTGGTGTGTGAGGTGGGGGCGCGGAGTGGGCGGGGGCCCGTTGCGCCGAAGGCGGACGTGAGGTCCCTGGTCGACGAGGACGGGGAGCTCTATACGCCCGAGCGGTGTTCCGAGTTGATGGGGCGGGCTCGGATCGAGGATGTCGAGGTGGAGTTCCGGGCTCAGGTCGAGGCTGTGGTCGCGGCCGGGCTGGTGCCGGGCCATCTTGACTGGCATTGCCTGCTCGACGGTGGGCGCGGCGATATTTTCGAGCTGACCGTGGCGCTGGCAGGGGAGTACGGGCTTGCCGTGCGGGTCTGGGGGGAGGCCGGGCGGCAGCGAGTGCGCGGGCTGCCCGTTGTCGACCATGACTTCCTCGACAGCTTTTCGCTGCCCCTCGACGGCAAGGAGGAGCGGTACGCGCGGATGTTGCGGGAGCTGCCGGTCGGGCTGAGTGAGTGGGCCGTGCATCCGGGGCTGGGGGACGCGCAGTCGCGGGCCGTCGAGCCCGACGGGTGGCGGGTCCGGCAGAGCGACCACGAGTTTCTCGTCTCGGCCGAAGCCCGTGAACTCCTCAGGGAGGAAGGGATCTTCGTGGTCGACTACCAGGGTGTGCGGGAGAGGTGGCGGTCATGAGACCGGCCTGGCCGCGCTACTTCGCGTGCGTCACCGCGTAGATCATCACGAACGCCACCAGGTGGATGCCGAAGAGGAAGTACGCGAGGTACCACCAGACGTAGCGTTCGTCCTTCTTCTCCTGGGCCAGGCGGCGTTGTTCCTGGTCCTGCTGTGGGGTGGGCTCGGTGTCCGGCACTACAGCTCCCTGTGGACCTTCGTGTTGGAGGCCTGGGCGCGGGGGCGTACGACCAGGAGGTCGATGTTGACGTGGGAGGGGCGGGTGACCGTCCAGGTGATGGTGTCGGCGACGTCTTCGGCGGTCAGGGGCTCCGCGACGCCGGCGTAGACCTTCGAGGCCTTCTCCGTGTCGCCGCCGAAGCGGGTCAGGGCGAACTCGTCCGTCTTGACCATGCCGGGGGCGATCTCGATGACGCGGACCGGGGTCCCGACGATCTCCAGGCGGAGGGTCTCGGCCAGGACGTGCTCGGCGTGCTTGGCGGCCGCATAGCCCGCGCCGCCCTCGTACGTACCGTGTCCGGCGGTCGAGGAGACGACGACCACCGTGCCGTCGCCGCTCGCGGTCAGCGCGGGGAGCAGGGCCTGGGTGATGTTCAGCGTGCCGATGACGTTGGTCTCGTACATCTGGCGCCATTCGGCCGGGTCGCCGGACGCGACCGGGTCGGCCCCGAGCGCGCCGCCCGCGTTGTTGACGGGGACGCCGATCTTCCTGAGGGCGGTGGCGAACTCGTCGGCGGCCGTGCGGGCCGGGGTG
>NZ_JAPWHT010000438.1:0-8598 GCF_027270795.1 Streptomyces sp. ActVer | reverse complement strand
ACCGCTCGACCAACCCCGCCCCACCTGCACACTCGCCCAGCATTCCCGCCCAACGCCCCGCCACATCCCCTCAGTTCAGGCCGTCGCGCCGGCGACCCCGTTCACACCGATTCCTGTCCGAATCATTGACGCCCGCTGAGACCCTCCGTACCTTGTGCCAGCAAGCGCTTACTTGAAACGATTCATGGAGCGGACGGCTACGTCGCGGGGAGGCCCGACTGTGGGAGAAAACGGGAGTGTTGAGAGGCGGACGGTCCTCAAGGCGGCCGGAGCGTCGCTGGCCACGCTGGGGCTGGCCACGACGACGGCCTGCGGGGGAGACAGCGGTGGATCGGGAGACGGAACCGTCGAGATCCGCTTCGCCTGGTGGGGCGCGGAGGAGCGGGCCAAGCGCATCAACCAGTCCATCAAGCTCTTCGAGGAGAAGTACCCGAAGATCAAGGTGAAGACGGACTTCCAGGATTACGTGGCCTTTTGGGAGAAGTTCCAGACCCAGGCCGCGGGCGGGAATCCGCCGGACGTATTTCAGAACGCGGTCGCATTCCTGCGGAAGTACGACAAGAGAAGTGTTCTGCTCGACCTCAAGTCGCAAGTGGACGCGGGAAATCTGGACCTCAAGAACTTCCGCGCCGGAGTCGAGAAGGTCGGAGAGGTCGACGGAAAACTCCTCGGCGTACCCGTCGGTTCCAACACCATGTCACTCGTCATTGACGAGAAAGTCTTCAAAGCCGCCGGGGTGAAGGCCGAGCAGGGCTGGACCTGGGACGAGTACTTCGCCGCGCTCAAGAAGATCCATGACACCCAGAAGGTGGCGGGCGACACCGGCTACTTCGGGATCATGTACCTCTACGACCTCTATCTGCGCCAGAACGGCAAGGCGTTCTTCACCGAGGATGGACTCGGTTTCGAGGAGAGCGATCTGACGGAGTGGTGGCAGGACGGCTACAACCGCGTCAAGGCCGGCATCGTCACCGACCCGAAGAAGGTCGAGCAGCTCAAGCCCAAGTCGGCGCTGGCCTCCGGGGACGGGGCGTCCGAGTTCACCTGGGACAACTTCACCGTGCGCTATGCCACGGAGGGCGACAGCAGCTACGGCCTGGCGCCGATCCCCACGACCGACGGCAAGGAGACCGGGCAGTACCTCGGCTCGCTCATGCTGAGCGGTTTCGCGCGGACCAAGCACCCCAAGGAGGTCGCCCAGTTCATCTCCTTCATGGTGCACGACCCCGAGGTCGGCAAGATCATGGGCTACGACCGAGGCCTCCTCTCCACCACCGAGCAGTTCGACGCGTACAAGCCGACCGACGCCCCCAACCAGGCGATCGCGAAGTACGAGGCGGACGTCGCCGAGGCCGGACTGCTCGGGACCATCACGCCGCACCCGGCGGGCGCCGACACCGTGGAAGCCGCGTTCCTGCGCGTCGCAAGTGACATGTCGACGGGCAAGACCAAGGTCTCCGACGCGGTCAAGCAGTTCTTCTCCGAGGCGAAGACCGCCCTCGCCACCTGATGGGAACAGCAGTGACGACGCTCATCAAGGACTCTCCGCCGGATGCCCCGGAGAAGCGTCCCGGCCGCCCCGTCGCCGTGCGGCGACGTGGCCGCCGGGAGAATCTGGCCGGCTACCTCTTCATGTCACCCTGGATCGCGGGCTTTCTGCTGCTGACCGCGGGGCCCATGGCCGCATCGCTCTATTTCGCGTTCACCGACTACAACCTCTTCGACTCCCCGAAGTGGATCGGCTTCGACAACTTCACCAGGATGCTCGACGACCCCCGGTGGCAGAAGTCGGTCGAGGTGACGGCGAAGTACGTCATCATCGGCACCCCGCTGAAGCTGCTCCTCGCGCTGGGGGTCGCCCTGCTGCTCGCCCAGAGCCGGCGCGGGCAGGCCTTCTACCGGGCCGCGTTCTACGCCCCCTCGCTGATCGGCGCGAGCGTGTCCATCGGCTTCGTGTGGCGGGCCCTGTTCTCCGACGACGCCGCGGTGGACCGTACGCAGTCGTTCTTCGGGGTCGATGTCGGCGGCTGGGTCGGCAACCCGGACTGGGTGCTCTACAGCCTGGTGGCACTCACCGTCTGGCAGTTCGGGGCGCCCATGGTGATCTTCCTCGCCGGGCTCAAGCAGGTGCCCAAGGAGCTGTACGAGGCGGCCGAGGTGGACGGCGCCGGACCGTTCAAACGGTTCTGGAGCATCACCCTGCCGATGATCTCGCCGGTGCTGTTCTTCAACGTGCTGCTGGAGACCATCCACTCCTTCCAGATCTTCGGCTCGGCGTACGTCGTCTCCAACGCCTCCTGCGGACCGGCCGACTCCACGCTCGTCTACACCTGTTACCTGTACCAGAAGGGCTTCAAGGAGGCTCAGATGGGCTTCGCCTCCGCGATGGCCTGGATGCTGCTGCTCGCCGTGGCGCTGGTGACGGTGGTCCTCTTCTGGTCCCAGAAGCGATGGGTGCACTACGAGGAGGCCTCCCGATGAGCACCACCACGACTCCGACCACGACCCCGACCGCCCCGCGCAAGTCGCTGGACCTCGGGCGCAAGCGGACCGGATCGCTCGCCTGGCACCTCGGCGCCCTGCTGGTCCTCGCGGTCGTCCTCTATCCCGTCGTCTGGGTCCTCGGCGCCTCGTTCAAGCCCAGCCGGGAGATCATCGGCAGCCTGCAGCTCTTCCCGACCAGCCCGATCCTCCAGAACTTCAAGGGGCTCGCCGACGGCATCGCGGACATCTCGATCGCCACGTTCTTCGAGAACTCCCTCTTCTACGCGCTCGGCTCCGTCGTCGGCATCCTGATCTCCTGCTCGCTGACGGCGTACGCCTTCGCCCGTATCCGGTTCGCCGGGCGCAACCTGATGTTCTCGCTGATGATCGGCACTCTGCTGCTGCCGTACCACGTGCTGCTCATCCCGCAGTACGTGATGTTCCAGAAGATGGAGCTCATCAACACCTATGTACCGCTGCTGATCGGCAAGTACCTGGCCACCGAGGCGTTCTTCGTGTTCCTCATGGTGCAGTTCATGCGGAACCTGCCGAAGGAGCTGGACGAGGCGGCGCGGCTCGACGGCTGCGGGCATCTGCGGATCTACTGGTCGATCGTGCTGCCGCTCTGCCGTCCGGCGCTCATCACCAGCGCGATCTTCACCTTCATCAACGCCTGGAACGACTTCATGGGCCCGCTGATCTACCTCAACGAGCCAGGCAAGTACACCGTCTCGCTGGGCATGATGATGTTCCGCGACCAGGAGGGCGTCGCCAACTACGGCGGCATGATCGCCATGTCGCTGGTGGCGCTGCTGCCCGTGCTGGCCTTCTTCCTCGCCTTCCAGCGGTACCTGATCGACGGCATGGCGACCTCCGGGCTGAAGGGCTGAGCCGGTCATGACCCAGACGCGCACCAAGGCTCGTACGGCCGCCGCTCCCAGGCGTGAATCGGCCTTCGCCGAGCGGTTCGCACTGTTCGCCGAGTGTCTGCTCACCGGGGTGTGGATCGCGGTGGCCTCGCTGCCCGTGGTCACCTATCCCGCCGCGTTCGCCGCCGGGTCCCGGCATCTTCGACGGCGTACGACCCATCTGGGCGGCGGCTGGCGGGAGTTCGTCGCGGACTACCGGTCGGCCCTGCGCGGCGGGTGGATCGCGGGTCTCGCCGGGTGGGCCGCGGCCCTCGCGGTGTGGGTGGACGTCCAGGCCGTGCGTGCCGGGATCCCCGGCGGCCCGGCCGTCGGGGCCGTCGGTCTGTTCGCCCTGATCGGGCTGGTCGTCGCCGGGCTGCGTGCGGCGGCGGTCTGGGAGCCCGGCGCGTCCTGGCGGGAGCTGCTCGGGGCCGCCGGGCGCCGTACCGTCCTCGACCCCGCCGGGTCGTTCCTGCTGGTCGGCGGAGTGGCCGTGGTGGCCTGCTCCGCCTGGTTCGTCCTGCCGCTGGCGGTCCCCGTGCTCGGGGCCGTCGCGGCGGCGGCGCTCGCCGTGGAGGAGCGCGGCCGGCACCGCTGACCCAACCGTCCGACAGCACCCATCACGCGTACACGAGGTCGGCGTCCGGTGCCGCGCCTCTCCCTTTCATGCCCCTGACTTCCCCTTACTTCCCCGCACGGAAAGGAAAGGCTGGATCTCATGTCTCCCATCCCCCGCAGGTCCCTCCTCAAGGCGGCCGCCGTCGCCGGAGCCGCCGCCCAGTTCAGCTGGGCCCTGGGCGCTCAGGACGCGCAGGCCGCGCCGAGAGCCGAGGCCGCCGACGCGGACCCGGTGACCCTGGACTGGCTGGAGGACGGCGGCCTCGGCGCCGCCCCCGGCTCGACCGTGGGCGTGCCCTGGCCGAAGGGCGCGTACGAGAAGGAGCAGACGTTCGCGCTGACCGACGGCGACGGCAAGGAGGTGCCCGTCCAGTCCTGGCCGATCGGCTACTGGCCGGACGGCTCGCTGAAGTGGACGGCCCACGCGGTCGGGCCGGGGGCGGGGAGCGGCAAGCTCACGCTCGCCGCGGGGTCGCCCGCCGCGCCCGCGAAGAAGGTGACCGTCGACAAGCGCGGCGGCTCCATCGACGTGTCGACCGGTGTCATCACCGCGAAGATCGGCAAGAGCGGCTCCACGCTGGTGAAGTCCGTACTGCGCGGCTCGACGGAGATCGCCAAGGACGGCCGTCTCGTGCTGCTGCGGCAGCCCGAGATCGAGGACGGCGACCAGGGCGCGGAGAAGTACGAGCGGTTCGAGAGCGCCGTCGCGGAGGTGGAGGTCGAGCAGGACGGGCCCGTCCGTGCCGTCGTCCGTATCGACGGCAAGCACCGCAAGGGCAGCCGGAGTTGGCTGCCCTTCTCGGTCCGGCTCTACTTCTACGCGGGCGCCGAGTCGTTCCGCATGGTGCACACGATCACCTTCGACGGCACCCAGGAGCCAGGCAAGGCCAGCGGCGACTTCATCCGCGGCATCGGCGTGCGGTTCAAGGTGCCGATGCGCGACGCCGCGTACGACCGGCACATCCGTATCGGCGGCGAGGGCACCGGTCTGCTGCGTGAGGCCGTCAAGGGCATCACTGGTCTCCGCCGGGACCCGGGCGCGGCCGTGCGCACCGCCCAGTTCGAGGGCAAGAAGCTGCCCGACCCGTCGACCTGGGACCAGCGGGTGACCACCCGCCTCCAGTACATCCCCGAGTGGGGCGACTACACCCTGTCCCAGCTGTCCGCGGACGGCTTCTCGGTCCGCAAGCGCACCAAGAAGGGCCACGGCTGGATCGGCGCGGGCGGCGGCCGGCGGGCGAGTGGCTTCGGGTACGTCGGCGGCGCGAGCGGCGGACTCGCCTTCGGGCTGCGGGACTTCTGGGAGAAGTTCCCGGCCCAGCTCGACATCCGCAACGCCCAGACCGACGAGGCCGAGGTCACCATGTGGCTCTGGTCGCCCGAGGCACAGCCCATGGACCTGCGCTTCTACCACGACGGCATGGGCCAGGACACGTACCCCGAACAGCTCGAAGGCCTCAACATCACCTACGAGGACTACGAGCCCGAGTTCGGCACGCCCTACGGCATCGCCCGCACCAGCGAACTCCTCTTCTGGGCCCACGAGTCGACGCCGAGCGCCGACGCGATGGCCGAGCAGGTGGACGCCGTCCGCACTCCGGCGCAGCTCGCCGCCCCGCCCAGGCACCTCATCAAGGCGGGCGTCTTCGGCAGGCTCTTCTCCGAGCCGGACCGGACCACCGCCGCCAAGGCGAAGATCGAGGACCACCTCGACTTCCTCTTCACCTATTACAAGGACCAGGTGGAGATGCGCCGTTGGTACGGCTTCTGGGACTACGGCGACATCATGCACAGCTACGACCCCAGCCGGCACCAGTGGTGCTACGACATCGGCGGCTACGCCTGGGACAACTCCGAACTCTCGCCCGACCTGTGGCTCTGGTTCGCTTACCTGCGCTCCGGCCGCGCCGACATCTTCCGCTTCGCCGAGGCCATGACCCGGCACACCGGCGAGGTCGACGTCTACCACCTCGGCAAGTGGGCGGGCCTCGGCACCCGCCACGGCGTCCAGCACTACGCCGACAGCGCCAAGCAGCAGCGCATCGCCAACACCACCTACCGGCGCTACTACTACTTCCTCACCGCGGACGAACGCGTCGGCGACCTCATGCACGCCAACGTCGACTCCGACGAGACGTTCCTCGTCCTCGACCCCATCCGCAAGATCCGCACCGAGCCGTACGAGCCCGACCGCAACGCGCTCTCGATCGGCTTCGGCACCGACTGGAGCGGTCTGGTCTCCGCCTGGCTCACCGAGTGGGAGCGGCGCGGGCCCAAGTGGGAGAAGGCCAAGGCGCGGGTCCTGTCGACGATGGAGACCATCGCCGCCCAGCCCAACGGGTTCGTCCAGGGCAGCGCCCTGTACGACCTGGACACCGGGAAGTTCGCCGTCGCGGACAAGGCCGTGGTCGGCGTCTCGCACCTCTCGGCGATGTTCGGCCTGGTCGAGATGAACGCCGAACTGCTCGACCAGATCGACATGCCGAGGTTCAAGGAGGCGTGGCTCGACTACTGCCGCTACTTCAACGCCACGAAGGCCGAGCAGAAGGCCCGCTACGGCTCCGACTTCGGTTCCCTGCTGCTCTTCCAGGGGCACGCGCGGCAGGACGCGTACGCCGCTGTCCAGTTGGGCGACGACGCGCTGGCCGCGCGCGCGTGGCGGCAGTTCTACAACAGCGCCGACACGTGGGACTACAAGGAGTCGACGGACTGGTCCACGAAGAAGGTCGACGGGCCGACCGGTCTGGTCCCGGGCAGTGAGGCGTCGTGGGTCTCGACGAACACGACGGCGTTGTACGGGTTGGCGGCGATCCAGAATCTGGCGTTGGTGGGCGACAAGATGCCGTGACGTTCCACTGGGGGGCGCGGGATTTGTCTGCGGGTCCGGTTGTGGCTGGGCGCGCAGTTCCCCGCGCCCCTGAGGGCGCGCCCCTGACGGGGCGCGCCCGTCAGTGCATCCTTCCCAGGACCTCCCGGACTCGGCGGGCGTCTCGGAGCCGTTGTTCGTATGTTGCGCCCAGGGCGAGGAGCAGGAGGCCGGCCAGGGCCGGGGGTACCCAGCGCGGTACCGCGCCCATGGCCTGGGCGATGTACGGGGCCAGTTCGTGGAGGGCGACCAGGGCGAGGGTGCCGCCGCCGAGGACGAGCAGGGCCTGGAGGCGTTGCCGGGCGCCGACGAGGGTGACCAGGAGTGCCGCCGTGCCGAGGAGCAGCGGGCGCGGCCAGTCGAGGTCGCCCCATGCCGCGAGAAGGCTCGGCAGCAGGGTCACCGACAGGCCGGGCCCGTACGCCGTCCAGGACGAGGTCTCCGGGTCCCGCCTCCGGCGGACGAACCCGACGACCAGAGCGGGCACGGTCACCGGCAGGGTGTACGCCTCGGGCGAGCCGACCTCCCAGGACACCAGCCGGACCCAGGTGGCCAGTACGAACAGGGCTGCTGCCACGTGGCCGAGCCGCCTGCGGTCCGGCCGGATCGCAGTGCCCGCGGCGATCACGCCGCACAGGGCCAGCACGAGGGCGAGCACCGGCGGTTCCACGGCCGCGAGGGCGATAGCCGACAGGGCGGCGACGGCTCCCGTGATCTCGACGGCCAGCGTCGGTGTCGCGTCCTCGAGCCGGGCCGCGAGGAGCGCGGCCGTGGCCGGCACCACCAGCACGAGCAGCGCGATGTGGTGCTGCTGCCATTCCAGCGACGCGCCCGTGGCACAGGCCAGCGCGGTGGCGTACGCGAGGGACGCGGCGGCCGAGACGGCCCGGATCTCGTGCTTCTGCCGGACGGTGACCGCCGCGAACAGTGCGGTCAGGCCTCCGAGGACGGCGAGCGTGGCGGCCTCGGCGGCGAGGGAGAGCGCGACGAGGTGGAGAGAGGTGAGGAGCGCCAGGCCGAGTGCGGTCAGGGTGAGGGGGGAGGGGCGGGTGCTGGTCGGGGTTGTGGCCGGTGCCGGGGCCTCTGCTGGGCTTGTGGGGCCGTCGTCGGCCAGGTGTGCGTGACGGGTGTACGCCGCCGCTGTCAAGGCGGCGGCAGTGGTCACGCCCAGCAGCAACAGGCCTGCCGGGTAAGGGAGTTCGAGAGTGGCGGGCAGTGCGAGGACCGCGGCCCAGGCCAGACCGAGCGCACCGCTCATGGCGACGGCTCGGTGCGGCCCGCCCCGGAACGTCAGGACCAGGACCGCCGCGACCGCGGTCAGCACCAGCGGAGCCGTCTCCGTGTCCGACGGCCAGGGAGTGGAGACCGTCACCGCGTCCCGGGCGTCGGAAGGCGCACCGGACCACACGCTTTCCACCCAGCCGGCCGGGCCCACGAGGACCACGGTGACGAGGGGCAGGGCCCATGCCACGGCGAGGGCCTGCACACCCGCGGAGGACCACCGCAGGCCACGACGTACGGACTCCGGCAGCCAGGTGCCGCGTACGGCCAACAACGCGACGCCGCACAGCAGATGGCCCGGAACCGTCCAGACGTCGGGCAGTACCGAGCGGAGCACGCCGCCCGCCGCGGCGACCGTGATCAGGCCCCCGGGCAACGAGAGACCGGGGGCGGCCTGCGCGGCGGGGGCGCGGGATCGGGAGGGCGTCGGGTAGGGAAAGA
>NZ_JAPWHT010000437.1:0-8606 GCF_027270795.1 Streptomyces sp. ActVer | reverse complement strand
GGTGACACCGCCCCCGGCACCGCCCGCACCGCCCGCCCCTCCCACGGCCCCGGTACGTCTGACCAAGGTCACGCTCACCAAGGAGGCCCCGTCCGTCTCGCTGACCAAGCAGGGCGGCACCTCCGGTGTGATGCGGGTGAACCTCAACTGGCAGGTGCGCAAGCAGTTCTCGGGGTGGCAGGCCAAGCTGGGCCGGGCCGTCGCCATGCACGCGGACCTGGACCTCGACCTGTGCGCCCTGTACGAGCTCTCAGACGGGAGCAAGGGTGTCGTCCAGGCCCTGGGCAACGCCTTCGGAGCACTGCACCAGCCGCCGTTCATCCATCTCGACGGCGACGACCGCACCGGGGCCTCGACGAGCGGCGAGAACCTCAGCATCAACCTCGACCACACACGGAACTTCCGCCGCGTCCTCATCTTCGTGACCATCTACGAAGGGGCGCGTTCCTTCGCGGACCTGGACGCGACGGTGACCCTGCAGCCGCTGCACGGCGCGCCCGTCGACTTCTCGCTCGGCGAGTGCACGGTCCCCTCGACGGTGTGCGCGCTCGCCCTCATCACCAACACCGGCAGCGACCTCGTCGTCCAGCGCGAGGCCCGCTTCCTCGTCCCCGATCGCGGAGTGAGCCCGCAGCGCACCGTCGACTACGCGTACGGGTGGGGCATGAACTGGACACCCGGCAGGAAGTGAACGGCGGGAGCCGTCCGGGCCGGGCGCGACAGCTCAGGGCTGCTCGGGCGCCGCGTCGGGACGGGTATCGGGACGGGTATAGGTGCGGCCCTTCCAGGCCGCACCTCGCCCCCTGTAGTGCTGCACCGCGGAATCCACCGTCATGAGGAGGTACAGGAACGCGGTGACCGGGAGCGACGGGGCGATCCAGAGCGGCTGGCGGTAGTACCGGAGCATCGGCAGGTACGTCACGGTCATCAGCAGCCACGCGAGCCCGCCGGCCACCGCCGCACCGGCGTTGCCGAGCGCGAGGCCCACGCACAGCGCCACGGGCGGCACCAGGTACACCACGGCGAGACCGGCCACCGTCCCGGCCAGCACCAGCGGGTTGTGCCGCAGCTGGGCGTACGCGCTGCGCGAGACCATCCGCCATAGATCGTGCAGCCGCGGGTAGGGGCGCACGCTGTCGACGTGTTCCGCGAGCCCCAGCCAGATGTGCCCTCCGGAGCCCTTCACAGCCCTGGCCACCGCGACGTCGTCGATCACCGCGTGCCGGACGGCGTCCGGAATCCGCGCCCGCTCGGCTGCCTCGGTACGCAGCAGCACACAGCCGCCCGCCGCGGCCGCGGTCCGCGACCCCTTCACGGCGATCCACCGGAACGGATACAGCTGGGCGAAGAAGTACACGAACGCGGGCACCACGAGCCGCTCCCAGACGCTCTCCACCCGCAGCCGGGCCATCTGGGACACGAGATCGAAACCCCCGGCACGGGCCGCGGCCACCAACTCCCGCAGACTGTCCGGCGCGTGCGCGATGTCGGCGTCCGTCAGCAGCAGATATTCGGGTGCACGCGCGCGTGCCAGACCGATGCCGTGGCGTACGGCCCAGAGCTTGCCGGTCCAGCCCGCGGGCGGCTCTCCGGGCGAGGAGACGGTGAGCGGCAGCCCGCCGTGCCGCGCTGCCAGTTCACGGGCCAGCTCCCCGGTGCCGTCCGAACTGCCGTCGTCCACGAGGAAGATCTCGGCCCGCCCCGGATAGTCCTGCGCGAGGAGCGAGGGGAGGCTGTCGGGAAGCACGGCGGCCTCGTCCCGCGCGGGTACGACGACACAGACGGACGGCCAGCCGTCCGGCTCCCGTCGCGGCGGCAACCGCATGTCCGTACGCCAGAAGAAGCCCTGGCCCAGGAGCAGCCACAGCCAGGCGGCGAGAGATCCGACAGCGGTCCACGCAAGGGCGCTCACCCGTCGCAGTCTGCCCCACCCCGGCGGCCCGCCGAGGAGGGTCGTCTATGGTGACCGGGTGAAGATCGCGCTCATGGACTCCGGAATCGGACTGCTCGCGGCGGCCACCGCGGTACGCCGTCTGCGGCCCGACGCGGAGCTCGTTCTCTCCTCGGACCCCGGCAGCATGCCGTGGGGACCGCGCACACCCGAGGACGTGACGGCCCGGGCCCTCGCCGTCGCCGAGGCGGCCGCCGCGCACCGGCCCGACGCCCTGATCGTGGCCTGCAACACCGCCTCCGTGCGCGCCCTGCCCGCGTTGCGTGACCGGCTCGAGCCGGGAGTGCCCGTCATCGGCACGGTCCCGGCGATCAAGCCGGCCGCGGCGGGCGGCGGACCCTTCGCGATCTGGGCGACGCCCGCCACCACCGGCAGCCCCTACCAGCGGGGCCTCATCCGGGAGTTCGCCGACGGTGTGACCGTCACCGAGGTGCCCTGCCCCGGGCTTGCCGACGCCGTGGAGCACGCGGACCGGGCGGGCATCGACGCCGCCATCGCCGCGGCCGCGGCGCGTACCCCCGACGATGTAAGGGCCGTCGTCCTGGGCTGCACCCATTACGAACTGGTCGCCGAGCGGATCCGCGCGGCCGTGCAGCGGCCCGGTGTCGCCCCGCTCGTCCTGCACGGCTCCGCAGGCGCGGTGGCAGCCCAGGCGTTGCGCCGGATCGGCGAGCACCCGGCCCCGGAGGCGCCCGCGCACGGCAGCCTCACCGTGTTGCTCGGCGGGCGCGAGGGGACGCTGCCCGAGACCGCGTTGACGTACGACGAGGGCCGTCTGCTGCAGGCCATGAGCCCCGCCCGCTGAGCCTCCCGCCACGAAGCGGAAACTTCGCGTCCACCCGGAGCAGCAACAGCCCGCAACCTGGTGCCCGCACCGCGGAACCTGAGTACGCTCTCTGGCATGAGGGACCACCCCCACGGCGAACCGGGCGCTGCCGACGCCCCGCACCCCGAGGTGTGGCACGGCCGCGCCTCCAATCGTGTGCAGTGGCTGCTCGCGAGCGGTGGCGCCGCCTGTCTGGCGCTCGGTATCGAGCTGGCGGTCGACTCGACGTGGACGTCCGGTGTCGCCCCCCTCGTCATGTCCGTGGTCGGCTGCATCGCCGCCGGACTCCTGGTGCTCTTCGGCACCCTCGCGTTCGTGCATGTCGCCGTGAAGGTCGACAAGGACTGCCTGGAGGTGCGCTGCGGCCACATGGGCCTCCCGCGCCGCCGCATCCCGCTGTCGCACATCATCGGCGCCGACTTCGCACCCCGGGTGACGCCCCGGCAGTGGGGCGGCTGGGGCTACCGCTGGCGGCCCGAACAGGGGACCGCAGTGGTCGTCCGGCGCGGCGAGGGCCTGGTGCTCCGGCTCGGCGACGGCCATACGTTCACGATCACGGTGGACAACGCGGAGGCGGCCGTACGGGACATCCGTCGCCGACTGAAGGCGGCCGCCTCGGGTACGACCCGCTGACCGAGGAACAGATCCCGCGCAGCTGACTGCGGAAAGGGGTTCGGTTCCCCGCGGCCCTCACGGGGACAGCGGGTCCTCTTGGGCGCGTCCACCGGCCTTCATCGCGTTCTGCGGCACCTCTTCGAGCATGGGACGTGCCGTGGCGAGGCCCGCGAGCAGGCCCGCGCCGGCCGTCACCGTGGTGAAGCTCAGCGCGTTGCCGACCGCGGCGATCGCGGCCAGCGCCGTCAGGGCCGCACCCGCCGTGAGCACGACCGGTGTCGGGCGCGGCGACCGCCACAGGGCGTACAGGACCCAGCAGAACACCGCGGCCAGCAGCGCCACACCGACCACGCCCTGTTCGGCCGCCTGCTGGAAGGGCGCCGAGTGGGGCTTGCCGTCGGGCGGCAGCGTCTGCGTGACGGTCGGGCTCAGTTCGGAGAACCGGCCGGGCCCGACGCCCAGCCCCGGCTCACGGCCGGCCATGTCGAGCGCGTCCTGCCACAGCAGTACGCGGTGCTGGGTGAGCTGCCCTTCGAGAGACGTGGTGAGACCGTCCGGCAGCACGTTCTCGGCGACCGCCCAGGTCGCCCCGGTCACCAGGACCGCGGCCAGGGCGAGACCGCCGAGCCCCAGCCCGCGGTGTTGCATACGGTCGGCGGCCAGGGAGCACAGCAGCACCGCCAGACAGGCCGCGAAGCCCGACGTCGACCCCAGGACGGCCGCGGTCACCGCGATACCGGCCGCCAGCAGACGGAACACGAGCCGCAGTCCCGGCGGGCGGGCCGCCCAGGCCGCGCAGCACGCGGACCCCGCGGGGATGGCCAGCAGCGCGGCGGTGGCGCCGGTCTGCCCGAGCGGCGAGATCACCTGCGGCCCCTGGGTGGTGTGCGGGGAGGCCACCGCCAGACCCAGTCCGGCGAGCGCGCCCGCGCAGGGCGCTGCGACCGGCAGCAGCTCTCCGCAGATCCGCCCCGAGGCATAACCGGCGGCGAGGGCGAGCACCGCGAGGAGCACGCCTTCGGGGCGTCCGCCGTGTGCCGTGGCCGTGATCAGGGACCAGACCGCGCAGGCTCCCAGCACGACCACGCCCGTCGCGTCCGACGCGCTGCGTCTCTCGTGCGCCGACGCCGGACCGGCCGCCGACGCCATTCCTGTGGACCCCACCCCGTCGCCCCCCGACCTGTGAAGGGCCCCGACCGCCCGGCCGGCCACGGCCCGTACGTCAGAGGCTCCGGCACACCGTAACGGGTGATGCGCCGGTTTGTGGACGAGTTGCGCAGAAACGATGCAGCAGGTGGGAGGGGGAGTGTCCGGGCAGGTGACCAGGGCCGCGCTGTCGGCGTCGTGACCACCCGCCGTACACTCCGGGGGTGACCGTCACAGCAACCTCAGTAGACGAGCCGGAACAGCTCGAACCGCAGGCCCGGCCCGTTTCGCGCGTGGTCGGGCTGATGCGGCGGCTCGCTCCGGCCGCCACCGCGGCACTCTCCGGAGTGCTGCTCTACGTCAGCTTCCCGCCGCGCACGCTGTGGTGGCTGGCCCTGCCGGCCTTCGCGGTCTTCGGCTGGTTGCTGCGCGGCCGCACCTGGAAGGCGGGCCTCGGTCTCGGCTACCTCTTCGGTCTCGGCTTCCTGCTGCCCCTGCTCGTGTGGACCGGCGTGGAGGTCGGCCCCGGGCCGTGGATCGCGCTCGTCGTCATCGAGGCGGTCTTCGTCGCGCTCGTCGGCGCCGGTATCGCGACGGTGTCGAAGCTGCCCGGCTGGCCCCTGTGGGCCGCCGCCCTGTGGATCGCCGGCGAGGCGGCACGCGCGCGTGCCCCGTTCAACGGCTTCCCCTGGGGCAAGATCGCCTTCGGACAGGCGGACGGCGTCTTCCTGCCGCTCGCCGCGCTGGGCGGCACCCCTGTGCTCGGATTCGCGGTCGTCCTGTGCGGCTTCGGCCTGTACGAGATCGTCCGCCTGACCGTCGAGACGCGGCGGACCCGTGCCGTACGCCGCGGAGCCGCCGCCGTGGCCCTGCTCAGCTTCCTTCTCCCCGTGCTCGGCGCCTTCGCCGCGCGGCCCCTGGTCAGCGACAAGGCCCAGAACGGCACCGCGACCGTCGCCGTCATCCAGGGCAACGTGCCGCGCGCGGGCCTCGACTTCAACTCCCAGCGGCGCGCGGTCCTCGACTACCACGCCCGGGAGACCGAGCGCCTCGCCGCGCAGATCAAGGCGGGCAAGGTCGCTCAGCCCGACTTCGTGCTGTGGCCGGAGAACTCCTCCGACATCGACCCGTTCCGTAACCCCGACGCCTACGCCGTGATCGACAAGGCGGCCAAGGCGATCGGTGCGCCCATCTCGGTCGGCGGCGTCGTCGAGAAGAACGGCAAGCTCTACAACGAGCAGATCCTCTGGAACCCCCAGAAGGGGCCCGGCGCCACCTACGACAAGCGGCAGGTCCAGCCGTTCGGCGAGTACCTCCCCATGCGGTCGCTCATCGGAGCCATCAACGACAACTGGACCTCCATGGTCCGCCAGGACTTCAGCCGCGGCACCAAGCCGGGCGTGTTCACCATGGCGGGCACCCAGGTCGGCCTCGCGACCTGCTACGAGGCCGCCTTCGACTGGGCCGTGCGCGACACCGTCACCCACGGCGCGCAGATGATCTCCGTGCCGAGCAACAACGCCACGTTCGACCGCAGCGAGATGACCTACCAGCAGCTCGCGATGTCCCGGATCCGCGCCGTCGAGCACAGCCGCACCGTCACCGTCCCGGTGACCAGCGGCGTCAGCGCCGTGATCATGCCTGACGGCAAGATCACCCAGCGGACCGGCATGTTCGTGGCGGACTCCCTCGTCCAGAAGGTGCCGCTGCGTTCCTCCGAGACGCCCGCCACGCGGGTCGGAATCGCGCCGGAAATGCTCTTGGTGCTGATCGCGGCGGGCGGCCTCGGTTGGGCCGTGACGTCAGCGGTACGCGCACGACGCGCCGGTGACGCGTAGCAGTACGCCCGTAGTGCGCTGCTGGTACGCGTCCGGAATGCGTCGAGCCGGCGAAACCGGGCGGTTAGGGTCGGCCCATGGCTACTCCTGACTTCATTCGTACGATCCGGGCCACCGCCGGCCAACAACTGCTCTGGCTCCCCGGAGTCACCGCCGTCGTCTTCGACGACGAGGGCAGAGTGCTGCTGGGGCGCCGGGCCGACACCGGCAAGTGGGCTGTCATCGCGGGAATGTCGGACCCGGGGGAGCAGCCCGCGGTCTGCGCGGTGCGGGAGGTGTACGAGGAGACGGGCGTGCGGTGTGTCGCCGAGCGCGTCGTGCTCGTACAGGCCCTGAAGCCGACCACGTACCCGAACGGCGACATCTGTCAGTTCATGGACATCACCATCCGGTGCCGGGCCGTCGGCGGGGAGGCCCGCGTCAACGACGACGAGTCGCTGGAGGTGGGCTGGTTCGACGTGGACGCGCTGCCGGAGCTGACGGAGCACGGCCTGTTCCGGATCAAGCAGGCGCTGTCCGACGAGCCCACGTGGTTCGAACCCATGCCCTGAGCGCGAAGTGTGGGTTGCGGCCACATCGGTCGGGGCGTGGCCGCTGCCTAGGGTCGGGGCATGACCGCGCCCAGCGCCCTCGCAGGCCCCCACGCCCCGTCCCTCGACCTCGGCGGCCGTACCGCCCTCGTCACCGGCGCCGCGGGCGGCACCGGCCGCGCCTGCGCACTGCGGCTCGCCGCGGCCGGGGCCAAGGTGCGGGCGGTCGACCGGGACGCCGGGGGACTGGACACCCTCACCGAGCAGGCCCGCGGCCTCGCGGGCACGGTCGAACCGCACGTCCTCGACCTCACCGACCTGGATGCCGCGGAGTCCGCGGCGGCCGGCACCGACATCCTCGTCAACAACGCCGGGCTCCAACTGGTGCGCCCCATCGAGGAGTTCCCGCCCGACACCTTCCACACCGTGCTGACCGTGATGCTGGAGGCCCCGTTCCGGCTGATCCGCGGGGCACTCCCGCACATGTACGGGCAGGGCTGGGGCCGCATCGTCAATGTGTCGTCCGTCCACGGTCTCCGCGCCTCCGCCTTCAAGTCGGCGTACGTGGCGGCGAAACACGGTCTGGAGGGCCTCTCCAAGACCGCCGCCCTGGAGGGCGCCCCACACGGAGTCACCTCGAACTGTGTGAACCCCGCCTATGTGCGCACCCCACTGGTCGAGAAGCAGCTCGCCGACCAGGCCGCCGCCCACGGCATCCCCGAAGAGCGGGTGCTCGGCGAGATCCTGCTGCAGGACAGCGCGGTCAAGCGCCTCATCGAACCGGACGAGGTGGCCGAGGCCGTGGCGTACCTGTGCGGCCCGGCCGCGTCCTTCGTCACCGGGACCTCGCTGGTCCTCGACGGCGGCTGGACCGCGCACTGAGCACGAGTTGTCCACAGGGCTGGTCAGGCCGGCGGTGCGACGGGTAATCCTGGTGGACATGTCTCGCGATCAATTGCAGTCCGCCGAGCGCTCCGAGGCGAGCGCCGAGGCGCCGTTCCTGGAGCTGTTGGCCCGGGGCGCGTCCGCCGACGCCTACGAGCAGCCGGTGCTGCTCGCCCGCGCGGACGGGCTGCCGCCCGACCGCATCGCCGCTCTGGAGCGCGCCAAGCTCCTCGCACTGCGTGTGCGCTCGGAGATGGAGGGGCGCCGCAGACGCGAGGCCGAGCTGTCCGCGCTCTTCGAGACGGCCCACGACCTGGCGGGGCTGCGCGACCTCGACGCCGTGCTCCAGGCGATCGTGCAGCGCGCCCGCTCCCTGCTGGGCACGGACGTCGCGTACCTGAGCCTGAACGACCCGGCCGAGGGCGACACGTACATGCGGGTCACCGAGGGATCGGTCGCGGCGCGCTTCCAGCAGCTGCGGCTCGGCATGGGGGAGGGCCTCGGCGGACTCGTCGCCCAGACGGCCCGCCCCTATGTCACCGACGACTACTTCCGGGACGACCGCTTTCAGCACACCCCGACCATCGACGCGGGCGTGCGGGACGAGGGCCTGGTGGCGATCCTCGGCGTGCCGCTCATGCTCGGGCCGCACGTCATCGGTGTCCTGTTCGCCGCCGATCGCCGGGCGCGGGTCTTCGAGCGGGAACAGATCGCACTGCTCGGCTCGTTCGCCGCCCTCGCGGCCGCCGCCATCGACACGGCGAACCTGCTCACCGAGACCCGCGAGGCACTGGCGGACCTGGAGCGGGCCAACG
>NZ_JAPWHT010000436.1:0-8633 GCF_027270795.1 Streptomyces sp. ActVer | reverse complement strand
CCACCGGGCCGCAGACGCCGACGCACCGGGGGCGGGGGCGTGCCGGTATGTCAACGTTCGCGACGTACAGCTCCCGCTGGAAACGGTCACCAATGAAACTCAGGGCCGTATGCCCAGCAGTCGCGAACGTGACATACCGGCACGGCCCCGCCCCACCCACCGACGTCGAGCGTCACGTCCGATTTCCGCCAGTCGACCGCGTGGCGGTGGCGCAGACTGGAGGGGTGATTGACGAAGAGACCAGGTATGGAGCGGTGCGGAGCAGGGACGCCCGGTTCGACGGGGAGTTCTTCTTCGCTGTGGAGACGACAGGGATCTACTGCCGGCCGAGCTGCCCCGCCGTGACGCCGAAGCGGGAGAACGTCCGGTTCTACGCGACGGCCGCCGCCGCGCAGAGTTCCGGGTTCCGGGCATGCCGGAGATGCCGCCCCGACGCCGTACCGGGTTCCGCCGAGTGGAACGTACGTGCGGACGTCGTAGGGCGCGCGATGCGGATGATCGGCGACGGCGTCGTGGACCGCGAGGGAGCCGCCGGGCTCGCCGTGCGACTCGGCTACAGCGCCCGCCAGGTACAGCGCCAGCTCACCGCAGAGGTGGGCGCAGGCCCGGTCGCCCTGGCCCGGGCCCAGCGAGCACACACCGCGAGGGTGCTGCTGCAGACCACGGAGCTGCCGATCACGGAGATCGCGTTCGCGGCGGGGTTCGCGAGCGTGCGGCAGTTCAACGACACGATCCGTACGGTGTACGCCTCGACCCCGACCGAGCTGCGCGCCGCCGCACCCCGCCGCGGCGCCGCCTCGCGTCGCGCGGCCACTCCGTCGGCCGGGATCCCGTTGCGGCTGGCCTACCGCGGCCCGTACCGGGCCGGTGAGGTCTTCGACCTGCTGGCGGCCGAGGCTGTCGCCGGAGTCGAGGAGGTGACCGGTGGTGCGGGCTCCCGTACTTGTCGCCGGACCCTGCGGCTGCCGTACAGCACGGGCATCGTGGCCGTCGGCGAGCGGCTGTCCGGGGCCTCCGCGCACACAGGCGGCTGGCTCGACGCCCGGCTGCATCTCACCGACCTGCGCGATCTGACCACCGCAGTGCAGCGGATGAGGCGACTCCTGGACCTGGATTCCGATCCGTACGCAGTGGACGAGCGCCTGGGAGCCGACGAACGACTGGCACCGCTGGTGTCGGCCAGGCCCGGCCTGCGTTCGCCCGGGGCAGCCGACCCGGAGGAGCTGGCCGTGCGCGCACTGGTCGGCCGGGACGAGGCCGAGCGCCTGGTGCGGGCGTACGGGAAGCTGCTGGACGCGCCCTGCGGAACGCTCACGCATGTCTTCCCCGAGCCGGCCGCACTCGCGGAAGCAGGCGGCACGCTGGGCGCACTCGCCACAGCGCTCGCCGACGGCACCCTGCGGCTGGACCCGGGCGCCGACCGAGAGGAGGCGCAGGCCACGCTGCTCGCCCTGCCCGGCATGGATCCACGGACCGTGGCAGTCATCCGCACCCGGGCCCTGGGCGACCCCGACGCGGCGCCACCGGACGAGGACGTCCCCGACGCCTGGCGTCCCTGGCGCTCCTACGCCCTGCACCATCTGAGAGCGGCCGGCCAGACCCCACCCACCACGAGCGAGCTGGAAGAGCACCGATCATGACGAACATCCAATACGCCCAGCTCGACAGCCCCGTAGGCCAACTCCTGCTCACAGCAGACGAGTCCGGGGCCCTGACCTCCCTCTCGGTCCCAGGACAGAAGGGCGGCCGCACAGTCCAGCCGGACTGGTGCCCCGCGCCCGAGCTCTTCCGGGACGCCCGAGAACAGCTCGCGGCCTACTTCGCCGGTGAACTCAAGGAGTTCCAGCTGGAGTTGAAGGCGACCGGTACCGATTTCCGCAAGCAGGTCTGGGACGCGCTCGACTCAGTCCCGTACGGGGCGACCACCACGTACGGAGAGATCGCCGCACGGATCGGCGCGTCGCGTGTCGCCGTGCGGGCCGTAGGCGGGGCGATCGGTGCCAACCCGCTGCTGATCGTCCGCCCGTGCCATCGGGTGATCGGCGCGGACGGATCGCTCACGGGTTACGCGGGCGGCCTGGAGCGAAAGCTCCAGCTGCTGAGGCTGGAAGGACAGTAGCGCCCCGCCCAGTCCTCAGCCCTGACCCCTCAGCCCTCACCCCTCCTCCAACCCCCAACTGTGGATCCGCCGAGGGTGAATCCGGATCAGCTCCTCACTGAAGTGCGGTCCCAACTCATGTGGCCCCGTGAGGAGTTCGGCCTCGCCCCGGATGTCCACGCCGCGCACCTTCCAGGGGCGGAGGCTGACGATGTCGTCGACGACGAGGGCGACCTTCGGGTTCTTCTGGAGGTTGCGCCACTTCTTGGTGGTGCCCATGGCGTATCCGCCGACGAGGATCGTGCCGTCGTCCTGCGGAAAGAAGCCCACAGGGTTGGCCTGCGGCTGCCCATGCTGATCGACGGTGGCCAGCCGACCCAGCCGCTGGGACTTTAGGTACACCCGTTCGGCTTCACTGAATGCGGTCATAGCTGCAGCCAAACACGGATTTCGTGCCTTCCGCATCGGATCCTGGCCCTAGGTCCGGAGACCTGCACCTCGCCGGGCTCCGTCGGCGGAAGGCAGTGACGCATGGTCAGACAGACGCTGGTTGCCGTGGCCGGAGCGCTGACGCTCACGCTGATGGGTACGGGGGCCGCCCACGGAGGCCGGGAGCCCCTCGCGCGGACGGCTCCCGCGCACTGGACCGGCACTTGGGAAGGCTCGGCCTCCGGTACCACACCCGCCCTCCCCGGCGCCTCGATCCGTAACGTCGTCCACACGAGCGTCGGCGGCACGGCAGTCCGCGTACGGATCTCGAACCGCCTCGGCACTCTCCCGCTGACCCTCGGCGGAGCCACCCTCGCCCGGCAGGTGCGCAACGCCCCCAAGAGCCCGGACGCCCTCCCCGGCACGATGCGGACACTCACGTTCGGCGGCCGGAAGAAGGTCACCGTGCCGGTGGGCAGGGACGCGGTGAGCGACTCCGTGCCGCTGGCCGTCCCGGCAGCCACGAACCTCCTCGTCACCCTCCACACGCCCGGAGACCCGGGCCCGGCCACCTACCACCGAGACGCCCTGCAGACGAACTTCATCGCTCCGAAAGGCAATCGGGTCGCCAGCACGAGAGGTACGGCGTTCACGGCAACCACGCGCTCCTGGTACTACGTGAGCGGAGTCGACGTACGGCGGCCGGAGCCCGCAGGGAGCGTGGTCGCGCTAGGAGACTCCCTCACCGACGGCTCCGGCTCGACACCGAGTACCAACAGACGCTGGCCCGACCGCCTCGCAGAGCGCCTCCGAGCCCTGCCCGCGCGCCGTCAACAGGGCGTTCTGAACGCAGGAGTAGCCGGAAACCGCCTGCTGCTCGAAGGCCGGGGCCCCAGCGCCCTGGCCCGGTTCGACGCCGACGTCCTCTCCCGCACCGGCGTACGCACGCTGATCGTGATGGAGGGCATCAACGACATCAAGAGCGCGCCGAACCAGACCGACCCGGCAGCCCTCGCCGCCGCGTACCGCGAGATCGTGCGGCGCGCCCACGCCCGAGGCATCCGGGTCATCGGTGCCACGCTCACCCCGTTCGGCGGCTACGGCGGATACACGGACAAGCGGGAGCGCGTACGGCAGGAGGTCAACCGAATCATCCGTACCGGTGGACTGTTCGACGCGGTCGCGGACTTCGACGCCGTCGTCCGCGACCCGTCCCGGCCGTCCCGCATGCTGGCCGCCTACGACCCCGGCGACCACCTCCACTTCAACGACGCGGGTATGCGGGCACTCGCCGACAGCATCGACCTGAAGACCCTGGCGGGATAGCTCACGGAGCGGAGGCCGGCAGCCCCCACCGCGGGGCTTCCTGATTCGGCTCGACAGGGACGATGCGCAGATCCGGCCGGTCACCCTTCCCGGTGATGAGCGCCGACTCGCCCTTGCGCAGCGCGACTTGGACAACCCCGTCACCCACGGCCTCGTACCGCAGGGACCGTCCACGCCCGTCCCGCACCTCGATCGCGCCGGCTATCCCATGCCGTACGACGCAGGGGGCGCCCGCCTCACTGACCAGCCGGACCCAGCGGGTCTTCCCAGCCTTGCGCACCGCGCTGAGCAGGAAGGCCCCCTGGGTCCGGAAGTCGTGCACGGTCAGGTCGGCCCAGGCGGCGGGCACGGCGGGGAAGACGCGGATGACGTCGCCCCAGGACTGGCAGATCATGTCGTGGACCGACTGGGCGGCGGAGAGCGGGGTCTCGATGACCGGGCCCGACTCCTTGTACATGGTGTTGGGCTGGATGAAGCGGGTCATCAGCTGGCCCAGGTACGAGAGCGCGTCCTCGCCCTTGCCGAGCAGCGCCGACATCGAGGCCGCGCCCGTGAACGTATAGCCCTGGAGGGCGCCCTCGAAGCCGACCCAGTGGGCCAACGACTTCTCGATCAGGGCCCTTTCGTCCGGGGTGTCGCCCGTCAGCTCGTACAGCGGGTAGACGGCCAGGAGGTGGGAGTAGTGGCGGTGGGACTTCGCGAAGGGGATGTCCGCACCGATCATGAAGCCGTTCGCGTCGGTCGGATAAGCGATCCGCTTGGCCAGGACCTCGCGCCAGCGGGGCGCCAACGTGTCGTCGATGCCCAGGAGTTCGGCGGAATCGAGGAGAGTGCGGCAGCCCCAGGTGAGCAGCATCAGGTCGTAGTTGCAGTCCCGGGAGTTGCCGCCGTACTCGGGTGAGAAGGTCGCCGGGAGGTGCAACTTGCCGTCGGCGCCCGGCTCCAGGAAGTGCAGGTAGTAGTTGACCGCCTTGCGCAGGAGCGGGAACAGAACGTCCCGGAGGATCGACTCGTCCATGGTGTGGCGGTAGCTGAGCCAGACGTTGTGCAGGGCCCAGGTGAGGTTGCCGACCTCGGGAGTCGGTGGGTCCTGGCCGGGGATGCCGACGCCGTAGCCGAGCACGGGGTCCGTCGCACCGCCGTTGACCAGCGAGGCGTCGGTGGTGCGCGGGATGCCCAGCGAGTCGGAGCGGTAGGCGGGCGCCATCTCGGCCTTTAGGTGGTCGCGGAACTCGCTCAACGATCGTGTCACGGCGTCGAGTTCGAGGTGGTTGGAGCCGTGGATCAGCCAGTACTCAAGCTGCACGTTCAGGTTCCACCAGGTCGCGGGCCAGGGCGTGGGCTCCAGCCAGGGGCCGCTCGTGGCCATCGCGGGAGCGTCACGACGGGCAGCGGACGCCGTCTTGTAGAGCTGGATCCAGTAGAAGCGCTGGATGCGCGTGTCCGGGAGGGAGAGGAAGCTCTTGCGGTAGAAGGCGTGCCACCAGGCGCGATGGGTCAGCGCCAGTGCGTCGTACGGCAGGAGGGCGGTCGTGCGGACGGTGGCCAGGGCCTGCCGCAGTGCCGTCGACTTCGGGTAGGAGTGCGCGACGTCGACGTACAGGGTCCGCCGGGAGCCCAGCGTCCGCTCCCGCCACGCGGTGACGTGCTGGCCGCCGGAGAGGAGCGGCTGGACGGCCGCGGACACGCCGTCGTGCTGCTCGATCGCGGCGGGCGGGTTGCCCGCGTATCCCGGCGGGACCGGTTTGAACGCGGCACGGGGGCTGATGGCCTCCGCCGGGTGGAACACCCACCGGAAGTCGCGCTCGCCCTTGCTCGGTGTCACCTCGACGGCGAGGACGGAGCGGGTGGTGTGGATCAGGGCGCGGATCGTGAGGGTGCCGCGGTCCGTGGTGAGCGTGCCGGCCAACTCGGCGTCGCGCAGCCCGAGTCGCCAGTCGAGGCCGGTGATCGCGCCCACCGGCTCCAGAGTGAAGTGGCCTATGGGAAGCCGCGCGAGACCGAAGAGGGAGCCGAACTGCGGGCGGTGGTCCTGCACTTCGGAGTGCTGGATGTTGAAGCGGACGGCCTCGGTCTCCCGGCCCGGTTCGGCGTAGATGCCGGAACCCAGGAAGCCGTTGCCCAGGTACGGGCCCTCGTACCAGGTCTTCGGCATCCGCTCCCAGACCAGGTCGGCGTCGTCGAGGACGGTTCGCCAGGGGTCGCAGGACGTGGAGGGGGCGTACGAGGCGTCGGGGGCGCTTCCATGGTCGGCCGCGCTCGCCTGTGCCGGGAGGCCGGTGGCGAGAAGTGTCCCGCCGAGGGCGGATCCGGTGGCGAGCACGGTTCGTCTGGACGGGCTGGGCATTGCGCCTCCTGGCGGCTCGTTCCACTGCGTGCGCTCCGGAGATTCATCGGAGCTATCCCAAGGCGCAACGTAGAGAAGGTGCGAGATGGCGTCAATATGAAGGGAGAGATCCGATGTGTGGACTGTGCGGGTGGAGTGCGCGGCGCGGGATCACGGGCCCCAGATCACAGCTCCCAGCCACGCCCCCGCGATCAGCAGGCAGGCGAACAGCTCCACCAGCACGCTGGTCCCGCCCGCCCGCATCACCGAGCGGACGGACGCCTTCGCCTCCCCGTGGCCGCCGAGCCGCAGCCGTTCGGCGAGATAGGCGCCGCCGAGATAGCCGGGTATCGCGCCCAGTACGGGCAGGAGAAAGAAGCCGAGCAGGGCCCCTACGCCCGCGTACGCCGCCATGCGCGGGGTGGCGCCGCTCGCGCGCAGCCGGCGCGGCGGCAGCTGCCAGCGGATCACCTGGGCCAGGAACAGGACGGCCGTGGCGCCCACGAGCACGGCCCACGAGAGCGCCTGCGGATCCTCGAACGCCCACCACAGGACCGCGGCCCACACCAGCCACGACCCGGGCGCGCCGGGTACCAGCACTCCGCTCAGGCCGAGCAGCAGCACCACACCGACCGGCAGGAGTTCCCACGCTCCCATCTGTCCAGAGTGCGGGAGGGCGGGCGAAACCGCAGGTCAGTCCTGTCGCTCCCGGGCCACCCAGCCCTTCTCGTACGTGTGCCAGCCCAGCTGGAGCCTGGTCGTCACGCCCGTCAGTTCCATCAGCCGTTTGACCCGGCGCTGCACGGTACGCAGGCCGAGGTCGAGCTGCTTGGCGACGCTCGCGTCGGTCAGTCCTGCGAGGAGCAGGGAGAGGATCTCCAGGTCGGTGCCGTCCGGCCCGTCCCGCTCCTCCTCCGTGACCGCGTCGGGCGCGCCCAGACGCAACGGCAGCGCGTCCCGCCACACCGCCTCGAACAGGCCCGACAGCGATTCCAGCAGCCCGCTCGCGTGGACGACGAGGGCCGCGGGCTCCAGGGTCCGCGAGGTCAGGGGCACCATGGCGAGGGCGCGGTCGGCGATCACGAGCTTGGTCGGCACCGTGTCGACGACCCGTACCTGCTCGTCGCGGCCGAGCGCGGCCGACAGCTCGGCGATGCCGTTCGGCAGGTGCAGCACCGACCGCTCGACCACCACGCGGTAGCGGACACCGCGGTCGGCGGCCTGCTCCTCCGCTTCGTTGTCGGTGCCGGAGACGACGACCGGGTTCCCCGTGACCAGGGCGCACACCTCCTCGCTCGCACCGAGCTGGAGCTGCAGGAACCGCTGGGCGACCGCGGCCGCGCCGGTCACCACCTCGACCAGGTCGTGCGCGGCGGGCTCGACGGCCCGGGCACGGTACTCCTCGGCGAGCAGCGCGGCCGCCAGTTCCGCCTGGTCCAGCTCGTGGCGCCGCTGGGTGAGCAGCGCGCCGATCGCTACACCGGGCGGCGCCGCGACCCAACGGCCCGGCCGGGCCGAGGACTGGGCGGCGAGACCGTGCCGCTCCAGCCGGCGCAGCGCGCGTTCGGTGTCGTGCTCGCCCAGCGTGAGCCGTCTCGCGAGATCGGGCACGTCGGCGGCGCCCACGGACACCAGTGCCCGGTAGGCCGACTCGTGTGTCTCGTCCAGCCCTATCGCTGCCAGACCTGTCGCTCCCAGCATGCGGCGACGCCCCTCCCCGAAGACCGGGCCGTGGCGGAAAACGGCCACGGCGTAAAACCGCCTCGGCACATCATGGCCGTACCCTGCGTCTCTCTGCCAAGGTGGCGCCACCGCAGCATGACGCGCGGGCCGTGGCGAGGACCCGCCAGGGAGCGGTCGGGCCGAGTACGCGGTGGGTGGGCGAGGGGCGGCGGACGGGCCGCGACCGCGGGGCACAGCTGTCCCTCAGGGAGGCGCGTCACACTCAGGGCCGAACCGGGTGACTCCCAGGAGAACTGGGGAACTCGGCCGTTCAGACGGTGACCCGGGCGTACGGCGTGCGCCGGGGCCCGCGGTCACACCGGCGCCGCCGGGCGGTTCTCCCGTGGGGGGTGGGATCGCCCGGCGGTTTCGTATCGCCGTTCGACGCCCAACCCCGTGGCCGGTTTTTCCGGATGCACCGTTTTCATCCGGCCTCCGCGGTGGACAATTAGGGGCATGAGCCAGCAGGGGGAGAAGCCCACCGGTCAAGAGGACGACTGGTGGGGGCAGCTGTACGACGACTCCACGGGGGACACAGGGCCCGCCGCCGCGGCCGACTCCCTCGACGACCGCTTCGCCTCGGCGTCGGACACCGTGGGCGCCCCGGGCGACGCGCCCCCGCCCACGCCCGCCACGGGCGCCGGAATCCCGCCACCCCGCACCCGAACACCGGCCGAAGGCCGCCGCCGTCCGGGCAGCGGCTCGGAACCGGTCGAGCCGGGGAGCGGCGCC
>NZ_JAPWHT010000435.1:0-8647 GCF_027270795.1 Streptomyces sp. ActVer | reverse complement strand
CATCTGCTCCGCGCGGTCCGGGACATCGACCCGGCCGCCCAGGTCGTCCTCTGCGCGGGAGCCCCCGACACTCCGGAGATCGACCAGGAGTTCCGCGATCTGTTCCAGGAGCTCAGCGGTGTCCGCGAGGGCGTGCACTGGATCCCGCAGATGCTGCCGCGTCCGGACGTGATCCAGCTGCTCACGCATGCCGCCGTGTTCGTCTGCCCCTCGGTGTACGAGCCCCTGGGCATCGTCAACCTGGAGGCGATGGCCTGCGGCACGGCCGTCGTGGCCTCGCGGGTGGGCGGGATCCCCGAGGTCGTCGCGGACGGCGAGACCGGGCTGCTGGTGTCCGTCGAGGACGACTTCGAGGCGCAGCTCGCGCGTGCCCTCGACTCGCTGCTCGCCGATCCGCAGGCCGCCCGGCGCTTGGGCGAGGCGGGACGGGAACGGGCGGTGCGGGAGTTCGGCTGGGACGCCGTGGCCCGGCGCACCGTCCAGCTGTACGAGGAAATCCTCAAACAGGGGTAGTCCGCGGGCGCGGATCACCCTCTCACGGGGGTAGTCCTCTGGCAGGTGTAGTTCAAGAACGTGGCCCGAACCGGGCGGTAGAGGGGCGGCGGCATGCGACGCGGTGGACCTTCGGTACTGGGAATCGTATTGGCGGGCGGCGAGGGCAAGAGGCTGATGCCCCTGACCGCGGACCGGGCGAAACCCGCGGTGACTTTCGGCGGCACGTACCGCCTCGTGGACTTCGTACTCTCCAACCTCGTCAACGCCGACATCCTGCGCATCTGCGTCCTGACGCAGTACAAGTCGCACTCGCTCGACCGGCACATCACCACGACCTGGCGGATGTCCAGCCTGCTCGGCAACTATGTGACGCCGGTCCCGGCCCAGCAGCGGCTCGGCCCGCGCTGGTACCTGGGCAGCGCCGACGCGCTCCTGCAGTCGCTGAACCTCGTGCACGACGAACAGCCCGACTACATCGCGGTGTTCGGCGCCGACCACGTCTACCGCATGGACCCGCGGCAGATGCTGACCCAGCACATCGACAGCGGCGCGGGAGTGACCGTCGCGGGCATCCGCGTGCCCCGGAGCGAGTCGTCGGCCTTCGGTGTCATCTCTCCCGGGACGGACGGCCAGAGCGTCCGGGGCTTCCTGGAGAAGCCCGCCGACCCGCCGGGCCTCCCGGACGACCCGGAGTGCGTCTTCGCGTCCATGGGCAACTACATCTTCACCACCAAGACCCTGGTGGAGGCGTTGCACCGGGACGCCGAGGACGAGAACTCCGTGCACGACATGGGCGGCTCGATCCTGCCGACGCTCACCGACCGCGGCGAGGCCCAGCTGTACGACTTCAGCCAGAACCACGTGCCCGGCGAGACGGTCCGGGACCAGGGCTACTGGCGTGATGTCGGGACCCTCGACGCGTACTACGACGCCCACATGGACCTGATCGCCGAGCGGCCCGCCTTCAACCTCTACAACCGGAGCTGGCCCATCTACACGCACTCCGGCCAGCTGTCGCCGGCCCGCTTCAACGCCGGCGGCATGGCGAGCGAGTCCATCATCAGCGCGGGCTGCCTGATCCGCGGCCAGGTCACCCGTTCGGTCCTCTCGCCGGGCGTCGTCGTCGACCCTGGCGCGGTCGTCCAGGGCTCGGTGCTGCACGACAACGTGCACATCGGGCGGGGCGCTGTCGTGCGCGGCGCGGTCCTCGACAAGAACGTACAGGTGCCCCCGGGAGCGACGATCGGCGTCAACCCGGAGCGGGACCAGGAGCTCTACACGGTCTCCAAGGGCGGTGTGATCGGGCTCGGGAAGGGCCAGCACGTGTCGTAGCGGCCGGGCACGTTGGGCTGCCGGGGTGGCAATGGCGCGGCCCACCCCGGCAGGTCCGAGGTGACGGGCGGGCCGAGCGGTCTTATAAGTACGACCGCACGGTGATCAAGCCCGACACGGAGGACCTGCGTATGAGATGGACCGGACGCCCGCGCCCGCGTACGGCAGCGGTGATCGCTGCCGCCCTGCTCGGGCTGGGCGGCGGGCTCACCGCTCCCGCCGTTAGGGCCGCCGAGCCGGGGGAGGACCGGCTCACGGAACTGGTCAACCCGTTCATCGGCACCCAGAACGAGGGCAACACCTTCCCGGGCGCCGCGGTGCCCTTCGGCATGGTGCAGCTGTCCCCGGACACCGGGCACAACACCGGCTACGACTACTCGCAGCGCCACATCCGCGGCTTCTCCCTCGTCCACCTGTCCGGTGTCGGCTGTCGCCTGGGCGGGGATCTGCCGGTCCTGCCGACCACGGGCGACGTCACACAGACCGACTACACGAAGTACGCCGCAGAGTTCGGCCACGACTCGGAGAAGGCGAGCCCCGGCCACTACAAGGTCGGCCTGAAGAGCGGCATCGACGCCGAGCTGACAGCCACCGCGCGCACCGGTGTGCAGCGCTACACCTTTCCGGCCACGGACAAGGCGAACGTCCTTCTGAACGCCGGCCAGTCGCTGCACAAGACGGTCTCCACGACGATCGAGATCCTCGACGACCGCACGGTACGCAGCTCGATCACCGGCAGCGGCTTCTGCCGCGCCACCGGGCCGTACACCGTCCACACCCTCACCCGCTTCGACCGGCCGTTCACCACGTCCGGCACCTGGCAGGGCGACACGGTCACCGAGGGCTCGACGCGCTCGACCGGCACGGGCCGAGGCGGCGCGTACCTCCGCTTCGACACGACGAAGGACCGCACGGTCGAGGCGACCACCGCGCTGTCGTACGTGGACGCGCGCGGCGCCGCCGTGAACCTCCGCTCCGAAGGAGGACGCTCCTTCGACAGCGTCCGTGACTCGGCGCGGCGGGCCTGGCAGGACCGGCTCGACGACGTACGGGTGCGCGGCGGTGCGGACACGCAACGACGCACCTTCTACTCCTCTCTCTACCGGTCCTTCCTCGCGCCGAACATCGGCAGCGACGCGGACGGCCGCTACACCGGCTGGGACGGGAAGGTCCACCGCGAGAAGGGCTTCACCTACTACCAGAACTGGTCGCTGTGGGACACGTACCGCACCCAGGCACAGCTCCTCGCCCTGCTCGCGCCGCGCGAGTCGCGTGACATGGCGCTCTCCGTCCTGAAGATCGACGAGGAGGGCGGCTGGCTGCCCAAGTGGGGCTACGGGACGATCGAGACCAACATCATGACCGGCGATCCGGTCACCCCGTTCCTCACCAACGCCTACCAGCAGGGCCTGCTGGACGGGCACGAGGAGGAGATCTACCGGGCGCTGAAGAAGAACGCCGACGGGGTGCCGCCCGCCGGCTCGCCCGCGCTGGGCCGGGAGGGCAACAAGGAGTACATCGCCGACGGATTCGTGCCCCGCCTCAAGGGCCGCCCGCACGCCAAGCCCGGCGACTCGGACTACGACCACGGGGCGTCCGCGACGCTGGAGTACGCCCTGTCCGACGCGATGCTCGCCCAGATGGCACGGGATCTCGGGCACGAGGCGGACGCCGAGCGGTACGCCGCCCGCGCACAGAACTACCGCCGTATCTTCGACCCCTCGACCGGCTTCTTCCGGGCACGGGACGGCTCGGGCGCCTTCACGGGCGCGGCCGATCCGGCCAGGACCGAGGGATTCCACGAGGGCACGTCCTGGCAGTACCAGTGGCTGGTTCCGCAGGACCTGCCCGGGATGATCGACCTGATCGGCGGAAGGCAGGCGGCGAACGACCGGCTCGACGCGTTCTTCGCGTACGACCAGTTGATGAAGGACCCCGCGAAGACCGCCCGCGAGGTGTGGGTCAACGGGCCGTACGCCTACTACAACGCCGACAAGTACAACCCCCAGAACGAGCCCGACCTGATTGCCCCCTACACCTACCTGTCGACCGGCACGCCCTGGAAGACCACCGACGTGGTGCACGCCGCGCTGACCCTCTTCACGGACGCGCCGACCGGCATGACCGGCAACGACGACCTGGGGACCATGTCCGCCTGGCACGTCCTGTCGTCCATCGGGATCTTCCCGGTGCAGCCCGGATTCGACACCTGGGGCCTGTCCACACCTGTCTTCGAACGGGTGGACATCACGCTCGACCGCCGCTACCACCCGCTCGGCGCGCTGACCGTGACGGCCGGGCCGGACGTCTCCGACGGGCGCCGGTACATCCGGTCGGTACGTGGTGACGGGGCCGCGCACGAGCGTACGTACCTGACGACCGGCGAGCTGCGGGGCATCCGCGAACTGGCCTTCACAGTGGGCGGGAAACCGTCCGACTGGGGCACGGCCCCGGACGCCGCTCCGCCCGTCCTGAAGTGACATCGCCCACTCGGCTGACCCCATAGACCACACGAGTCCCGCCACCGCCACCGGTGGCGGGACTTAATCTGCTGTTAACTGAGCGTAGCTTGATCGTGCTTGACTGTAATTGCCTGCCCGGGATTGACTGCTGGCTCACCCGTCGTCGACGCGAGAGCCAAGCCCTTGACCTCTGACCTTCTCGCACCTCTCGACCTGGCGTTCTGGAACATCGAGTCCGCGGAGCACCCGATGCACCTCGGGGCTCTCGGTATCTTCGCGGCCAACTCGCCCGCCGCGGCCGCGCACGCGGCCGACCTCCTCGCGGCCCGCGCGGCCGGCGTCCCCGGGCTGCGGATGCGGATCCGCGACATCTGGCAGCCGTTCGACCTGCGGCAGCCGCTGGCCTTCGCCTTCGGCGGCGCGACCCGCGAACCCGCGACCGACTTCGAACCGTTCGACCACATCCGGCTGCACGCACCCGTCGCGGACTTCCACGCGGCCGCAGGCGCGATCATGCAACGCCCCCTGGAGCGCGGAAAGCCCCCGTGGGAGGCCCATGTGGTGCCCGGCGTGGACGGCACCTCGTTCGCCGTGCTCTTCAAGTTCCACCACGCCCTGGCCGACGGACTGCGGGCACTGACGCTCGCCGCGGCGCTCATGGACCCCATGGACATGCCGACGCCCCGCCCCCGTCCCAAGGAGGCCTCGCGCGGCTTACTCCCCGACGTGCGCAAGCTGCCAGGACTCGTCCGCGGCACGCTCTCCGACGTGGGCCGTGCCCTCGACATCGGCGCCTCCGTCGCCCGCGCCACCTGGGGCGTACGCTCCTCCGCCGCCCTGGTCTCCGAGCCGACCGGCACCCGCCGCGTCGCGGGCGTCAACGTGGACCTCGACGAAATCCACAAGATCCGCAAGAGCGTCGGCGGCACCGTCAACGACGTACTGATCGCCGTCGTCGCAGGCGCCCTGCGCCGCTGGCTGGACGAGCGCGGCGACGGCAGCGACGGCGTGGCGCCCCGCGCCCTCATCCCCGTCTCACGGCGCCGCCCGCGTACCGCCCACCCGCAGGGCAACCGGCTCTCCGGTTACTTGATACGGCTTCCCGTCGACGACCCGGACCCGCTCGGACGGCTCGCCACGGTCCGGACGGCCATGAACCGCAACAAGGACGCCGGTCCCAACCGGGGCGCGGGCGCTGTCGCACTGCTTGCCGACCATGTGCCGGCGCTCGGCCACCGGCTCGGCGGGCCCGTCGTCGGCCAGGCCGCCCGGCTGCTCTTCGACATCCTGGTCACCAGCGTGCCGCTGCCCAGCCTCGGCATGAAGCTCGGCGGCTGCCCGCTCACCGAGGTCTATCCGCTCGCGCCGCTGGCCCGCGGCCAGTCCCTCGCGGTCGCGGTCTCCACCTTCCGCGGACGGGTCCACTACGGTCTCGTCGCCGACGCGGAGGCCGTGCCGGATCTCGAGCGGTTCGCCAAGTCGCTCACCGCAGAGGTGGAGGAACTGCTCGCCGCCTGCCTGCCCTGAGACGCCGCTTCCGGGTCCCGTGGACCGCCCGCCACGGGCCCCGGAAGAGACCGGTGATCATCTCGGGTTTGGTGCCTTTGCCCTGGGCTCCGTAAAATTCCGCCTTCGAAAGCGAGCGCGGTTCGAGCGCGGCGCGGAACCCTAGGAACGGCAACGGCGATGACGGTGACAGAGGACAGCCAGGCGGCCCCCGCCGTGGACACGGCAGAGGCTCCGGAGGGCTCGTACGGTCCCGGTATCGACCCGGAGCGGCTGGCCGTCTGCCTCAGCGTGCTCGACGAACTCGAGAAGATCGAGGTCGACCACCCCGACGCCATCGCCGTGCGCCGGGCCACCGCGGGCGTCTACCGCACGGTCAAGCAGCGCCGCCGCCAGGAGCGCCGGGCCGCCAAGACCGCCCATGACAAGGCGGTCACCGAGTCCACGGCCACCGGCTCCGCCCAGCGCATCGACGACGAGACCGAGGGCATCCTGCCGTCGTCGGTGACGGACGAGGGCCAGATCGCGGGGATACTCCAACGCCCCCGCTCCTGCTACATCTGCAAGGCGCGGTACGTCGAGGTCGACTACTTCTACCACCAGCTCTGCCAGAACTGCGCCGCCGAGAACCGCACCCGCCGCGACGCCCGCGCCGACCTCACCGGCAAGCGGGCGCTGCTCACCGGTGGCCGCGCCAAGATCGGCATGTACATCGCCCTCCGGCTGCTCCGGGACGGCGCGCACACCACGATCACCACGCGCTTCCCGAACGACGCCATCCGCCGCTTCAAGGCCATGCCCGACAGCGACGAGTGGATCGGCCGCCTGAAGATCGTCGGCATCGACCTGCGCGACCCCGCCCAGGTCGTCGCGCTCGCCGACTCGGTCTCCGCCGAGGGCCCGCTCGACATCCTGATCAACAACGCCGCCCAGACCGTACGCCGGTCCCCGGGGGCCTACAGCGAGCTGCTCGCCGCCGAGTCGGGACCGCTGCCCGCCGGTGAACTGCCGCCCGCCGAGGTGATCGGTACCTTCGGCTCCGGAGCGGTGTCCGCGCTTCCGGTCGCCGGGGGCGGCGCGCTGACCGCCGACGACGTCACCGGCCTGGCTCTCGTCTCCGGCTCGGCGTCCCTTGAGCGGATCGCGGCCGGTACGGCCATCGACGCGGGCGGCCTTGCCCGACCTGCACGACACCAACAGCTGGATCCAGGCCGTCGAGGAGGTCACGCCGGTCGAGCTCCTGGAGGTCCAGCTCTGCAACTCCACCGCGCCGTTCATCCTCATCAGCCGGCTGCGGGCGGCGATGTCGGCCGCCGGGGCCGACCGGACGTACATCGTGAACGTCTCCGCCATGGAGGGCGTCTTCAACCGCGGCTACAAGGGTGCGGGCCACCCGCACACCAACATGGCCAAGGCCGCGCTCAACATGCTCACGCGTACCAGTGCCCAGGAGATGTTCGAGAAGGACCGCATCCTGATGACCGCCGTCGACACCGGGTGGATCACCGATGAGCGGCCGCATCCGGACAAGATGCGGCTCGCGGACGCGGGCTTTCACGCGCCGCTCGATCTGATCGACGGGGCGGCTCGGGTGTACGACCCGATCGTTCGGGGGGAGCAGGGCGAGGACCTGTACGGGGTGTTCTTGAAGGATTACGCCCCGGGCAAGTGGTAGTCGCCGGGGCCGCTGCGTGGGGCCCAGGTAGTGCGCCCTGAGCGTGCGAGGGGGCTGCGGGTCGGCTGTGGCTGGTCGCGCAGTTCCCCGCGCCCCTTAAGGGGCGCCCCTGCCGCCCGGGGTCTGTGAGCGCAGGCGGTCGTGCACGGCGTACGGGGTTGCCGCCGTGTGCGCTGCTCGTACCCTCGTGCCGCCGTCCACCAGCAAGTCCGTCCCCGTGATCCACTCCGCCGCGTCCGAGGCCAGCCAGACCACCGCCCGTGCGATGTCCTCCGGTTCGCCGATGCGGCCCAGGGGAAGGGCGGCCCCGAGTTCGTTCTCGGCCTGTTCCCATACGAAGCGGGCCATCTCGGTGCGGACGAGGCCGGGGGAGACGGAGTTGACCCGGACCCCGGGGGCCAGTTCGCCCGCTAGTTGCCGGGTGAGGTGGAGGAGGGCTGCCTTGCTTGTGCCGTAGGCGCCCACGTTCGGGCCCACGTGTGCCGCGCCCTCGGTGCAGATGTTGATCACCGAGCCGCCGTGCTCGGCCATCCAGGCCCGCCACGCGTACTGGACCAGCCGCAGCGGTGCCTCGACGTTGACCGTGAACGCCTCGCGCCAGAGGTCCGGGTCGGCGTCCATGAGCGGCCCGTAGGGCTGGTTGGTCGCCGCGTTGTTCACCACGATGTCGATACGGCCGAACTCGGTCATCGCCAGCTCGGTCAGCTCCCGCAGATGTGCCGGGTCCGCGATGGTGCCCGCGATCCCCACGGCACCCAGCTTCGCGGCGGCCCGGCGCACGTCCTCGGCGTCCCGGCCCGTCACGCACACCCGCGCCCCCGCGGCCACGAGCCCCTCGGTGACGGCCAGCCCGATCCCGCGCGAGGCCCCGGTGACGACGGCGACCCTGCCCTCAAGTCCGTACGACGACGTCATCCGCGTACGGTCTCATGACGGACCGTCAGCCAACAGGCTTGCGTCGGACCGTGCTTGAGCGGTGGGCGTGGGGTCGTCAGCCGACGGTCCTGGGTCGTGCGTGACGTGCCGCGACCAGCTCCAGTACCGTGCGCCAGTCCTCCAGGACCCCGGCGTCGAGCCCGGACGCCCACGAGGCCTCGTCCGCCTCCCGGAAGGCCCCGATGAGTACGGCGACGACGCCGACCGCCCCCATGCCCTTGCCCCGTACGTCGCCCACGAG
>NZ_JAPWHT010000434.1:0-8667 GCF_027270795.1 Streptomyces sp. ActVer | reverse complement strand
TGCGGTGAACACTGCGATCCCGGTGTGCCTGCTGCCGGGATCGACACCGATCTCCACTCCCGTCGACACCTCCGCGCCCCGCCCGATCCGCATGCCCAGCAGCCGCAGCCACACCGGCGTGGCCAGCCCGGCGTACAGCGGGAACAGCGTGTCGCGGGAGCGGTCCATCAGCTGCGTGACCGTCCAGGCCTGCCAGCCGATCCTGCTGTGCGTCGGATGGGTACCGGGCCGCAGCCCGAGACTGAGCAGCCGCACGTTGACCAGCAGAATCAGCGCGTACGTGAGACCGAAGGCGAGCGTCGCCGGCACCAGCGCGACCGCGGCATCCCGCAGCGCCTCGCCGAGCCCGGCCTGAGGCGAGACGAAGACGCTCGCTACGAGCAGCGCGGCCAGGCCCGCGACCAGCGGCAACGCGGAGAGCGCGAAGCCGGTCGCGCCGTACATCACGCGCCAGTACGTACCCCGCTGCGGGCGCTCCTTCGGCCAGTCCCGCTTGGCCTTGCCGAGCTTGGCCGCGGGAGCTCCGGCCCACCGCTGACTGGTCGGGATGTGTCCGGCCACGGCAGAACCGGGGGCCACCTCGGACCGCTTGCCCACCCGGACGCCCGGGAAGAGGATGCTGCGGGTGCCGACCACGGCGTGCGCGCCGACCTTGACCGGGCCGATCTCCAGCCGGTCGCCGTCCAGCCAGTGCCCCGAGAGGTCCACCTCGGACTCCACGGCGGCACCCCGGCCGAGCTTGAGCATGCCGGTCACCGGCGGCAGCGAGTGCAGATCGACATCGGACCCGACCTTGGCGCCGAGCGCACGCGCGTACCGCTCCAACCACGACCCCGTCAGCGAGGTCGCCCCGCTGAACTCGGCCAGCCGCTCGGCCGTCCACAGCCGCAGATGAACACTCCCGCCCCGCGGATACCGCCCGGGCTTCAGACCGCGCAGCAGCAGCCGCGCACCACCGGCCGCGATCGCGAGCCGCCCCGGCGGACTGAAGAGCAGCCCGGCCCCCGCCGCGACGACCCACCACGAGGCGGTCGGCACCCACGGATACGGACCGAACCAGTGCAGTACGTTGCCCAGCGCGGCCAGCGCCACGGTCCAGCGCAGGCCGAGCAGGGTGAACAGCGGGACGAGCACCAGCAGTTGGACGACCTTGGCGCGCAGGGGCACCGGCGCGATCTCGCGGGTGGCCCCGTCGCTTTGAGCGGACTTCTCCAGATGCCGGGCCAGCTTGCGCAGCACCGGCTGCTGGTAGATGTCGACGACGGCGGCGCTGGGGTAGCGGGTGCGCAGCCGGGTGGTGAGCTGGGCGGCGGCGAGACTGCTGCCGCCGATCGCGAAGAAGTCGTCCCGCGCCGAACCGACGGGGATGCCGAGCACCTCGCTCCACTGCTCGGCGAGCCAGGCCTCGGTGCCGTACAGCTGCTCGGCGGGACCACCGGTCTCCAGGCCCTCCAGGGGCCACGGGAGGGCGTTGCGGTCGACCTTGCCCGAGGTCCGGGTCGGCAGGTCGGCGACCGGCGCGAGCAGCGGGACCAGGGCGGCGGGCAGCTCGGCGCGCAGCTTCTCGACGGCCGTCGCGTGGTCCCAGCCTTCCTGGGTGACCACATAGCCGACGAGCAGCTGGTTGCCGCTGCGGGCGGTACGGACGGCCGCCGCCGCACCCGCGACACCGGGCAGTCCCTGGAGCGCGGTGTCCACCTCGCCCAGCTCGATCCGACGGCCGCCGAGCTTGATCTGCTCGTCGGCGCGCCCGAGGAAGACCAGCCCTTCCTTCTCGGCCTTGACCAGGTCACCGCTGCGGTAGGCGCGCTCCCAGCCGAGCGACTCCAGCGGGGCGTACTTCTCGGCGTCCTTCTCGGGGTCGAGATAGCGGGCCAGGCCCACTCCGCCGATCACCAGCTGACCGCTGCCGCCCATCGGGACCGGCTCGCCGGACTCGTCGACGACGGCCAGCTCCCAGCCGTTGAGCGGCAGCCCGATACGGATCGGCTCCTCGCCGGTCATCAGGGAGGCGCAGGCGACGACGGTGGCCTCGGTCGGCCCGTAGGTGTTCCAGACCTCGCGGCCCTCGGTGACCAGCCGCTGCACCAGCTCGGGCGGGCACGCCTCGCCGCCGAAGATCAGCAGCCGGACCTCGTTGAGAGCCTCCGGCTCCCACAGGGAGGCCAGCGTCGGCACGGTGGAGACGACGGTGATCTCCTGCTCGACCAGCCAGGTCCCCAGGTCGGCGCCGCTGCGCACCTGGGAGCGCGGCACGGGCACCAGACAGGCTCCGTAGCGCCAGGCCAGCCACATCTCCTCGCAGGACGCGTCGAAGGCGACGGAGAGGCCCGCCATGACCCTGTCACCCGGACCGATCGGGTCGTCGGTCAGGAACAGCTCGGCCTCGGCGTCCACGAAGGCGGCGGCGCTGCGGTGGCTGACGGCCACGCCCTTGGGCTTCCCGGTCGAACCGGAGGTGAAGATGATCCAGGCGTCGTGCTCGACCCCGGGCCGCGCGGCAGGCGTCTCGCTGCGCCCCTCGACGGTCAGCTCGTGCCCGGCGCCGACGACGGCCCGCGCCCCGGCCTGGCCGAAGACCAGCTCGGCCCGCTCGTCCGGGTCCTCGGCGTCCACCGGCACATAGGCGGCGCCCGCCGCGAGGACGGCCAGGATCGCCACGTACAGCTCGTTGGTCCCCGACGGGACCCGGACACCCACGCGGTCCCCGAGGCCCACCCCGGCGGCGCCCAGCCGCCGCCTCAGGGCCTCGACCTCTATGGCCAGGGCGCGGTAGCTCAGGCAGCGGTGACCGTCGTCCAGCGCGGGCTCGTCGGGGTAGGCCCGTACGGTCGCGTCGAGGATGTCGACGAGGGTGCGGGGCGAGGCGGCGGAAGCGGCGGTGAAGCGGGCCGGGTCGCCGAACTCCGCGCGCACCTCTTCGTCGAACAGCGCTAGTGCGGGTCCTTGCTCGAGGGCTGCCATCGGGTCCTCACGTGTGGTTCCCGGGACGTCCGGGGGAGCCGGCGGGCCCGCAGGTATGCCTGGGGATATTCCGGTCAGCTCCAAACAAGCGTGTAATTTTAGTACGACGCTAGCTCCGGACCTGCGGCTCAGCCATGTGAGGAGGCCCCAGGAGGGGTTGGAGAGCGCTTGCCCCAACGCTCTGACGTGGGGGTATGTCATCCTGACGAGATCTGCCCCACACATGGCCGTAACACCGTCGAGCCAGGGGGCGTAGACAATGAGTGAGGGCCACGACCAGCCGGTCGCGGCCCTCACTCATCTCGTGTGTCCGAGGGGGGACTTGAACCCCCACGCCCGATAAAGGGCACTAGCACCTCAAGCTAGCGCGTCTGCCATTCCGCCACCCGGACAAGGTGTCTGTCGCGCGGGTTTCCCTCGCGGCGACGGAGGAAACATTACCAGGCTTTCGAGGGCCCCCGATCACGGGTGGGCGGGCGTGAACGACGTGTGACGGGCCTGGTCCGCCCTTGGGGTGGGCGGGGTCCGGGAGGGAGGATGGAGAGACCGCCGACGGGAACACCGCCGGCAGGCAGCGTGGGAGGAAGCAGCGTGAGTGAGCCGGACGGGACCAGGAGCGTCACGGGTGAGGACGAGGTCGTCGACCTCTGCCGAGAGCTGATCCAGATCGACACCAGCAACTACGGCGACCACTCGGGCCCGGGTGAGCGCAAGGCCGCCGAGTACGTCGCGGAGAAGCTCGCCGAGGTGGGACTCGAACCGCAGATCTTCGAGTCGCACCAGGGCCGCGCCTCCACGGTGGTCAGGATCGAGGGGGAGGACCGCTCACGGCCCGGGCTGCTCATCCACGGCCACACCGACGTCGTACCGGCCAACGCCCAGGACTGGACGCACCACCCGTTCTCCGGCGAGATCGCCGACGGCTGTGTGTGGGGCCGCGGCGCGGTCGACATGAAGGACATGGACGCGATGACCCTCGCGGTCGTCCGCGACCGGATGCGCAGCGGCCGCAAGCCGCCCCGGGACCTGGTGCTGGCCTTCCTGGCGGACGAGGAGGCGGGCGGCAAGTTCGGCGCCAAGCACCTCGTCACCAAGCACCCCGACCTCTTCGAGGGCGTGACCGAGGCGATCGGCGAGGTCGGCGGGTTCTCCTTCACGGTCAACGAGAAGCTGCGGCTGTATCTCGTCGAGACCGCCCAGAAGGGCATGCACTGGATGAAGCTGACCGTGGACGGCACCGCCGGACACGGTTCGATGATCCACAAGGACAACGCGATCACCGAACTGTCGGAGGCCGTCGGGCGGCTCGGCCGGCACAAGTTCCCGGTGCGGGTGACGAAGACGCTGCGGCACTTCCTGGACGAACTCGGCGACGCGCTGGGCACCGAGCTCGACCCGGAGAACATGGACGCGACGCTCGCCAAGCTCGGCGGTATCGCCAAGCTCATCGGCGCCTCGCTCCAGAACACCGCCAACCCGACCCAGCTGGGCGCCGGTTACAAGGTGAACGTGATCCCGGGCCAGGCGACCGCCCACGTCGACGCCCGCTATCTGCCGGGCTACGAGGAGGAGTTCCTCGCCGACCTGGACCGGATCCTCGGCCCGAACGTGAAGCGCGAGGACGTGCACGCCGACAAGGCGCTGGAGACCACCTTCGACGGGGCGCTGGTGGACGCCATGCAGACCGCGCTGTCCGCCGAGGACCCGATCGCCCGGGCCGTCCCGTACATGCTCTCCGCGGGCACCGACGCCAAGTCCTTCGACGACCTCGGCATCCGCTGCTTCGGTTTCGCCCCGCTGAAGCTGCCGCCGGAGCTGGACTTCGCCGGGATGTTCCACGGTGTCGACGAGCGGGTCCCGGTCGACGCCCTCAAGTTCGGGGTGCGGGTGCTCGACCGCTTCATCGAGGCGTCCTGAACCGCCGCATCCGCGAAGCGTCCTGAATCAACCCGCTGAAACGACACTCCAATAATCGCCAGCGCGTACGGAGTCGACTGAGAAGAGTGAATGGGCTCATAAGCTCGTAGCCCTATTACTCCCTCCTCGTTACAGGTGATGCGATCCGCGGCTGGGATCGCATTGCCAACAAGGAGGAATAATGATCAAGAAGATCGTCGCCGCTGTTGCTGCCACGGGTGGCCTCGTTCTCGCCGGTGCGGGTGTTGCGGCTGCCGATGCCGGGGCTCAGGGTGCTGCCGTGAACTCGCCCGGCGTGCTCTCGGGCAACGTCATCCAGGCGCCCATCCACGTGCCGGTGAACGTCTGCGGCAACACGGTCTCCGTGATCGGGCTGCTGAACCCTGCCTTCGGCAACACCTGCACCAACGCCTGACGTTGTGCCCACCTCATGAGGGCCTGCACTCCATGAAGGCCTGAAAACCCATGAGGGTCTGAGTCCGCGGCCCCGGAGCGCACGCCATGCGCTCCGGGGCCGCCGACATTCCGTGTTCAGCATTCCGCAATTCCGCGCCCGCGCATCCCGGCGCGTGCGCGTTCCTGAAGCCGCACGGCTCACAAGGATCACAAGGCAGGGAAAAGCTATGCGACAGGTCACCCGCAAAGGCCTGATGACGGTGGCGGCCGCGACCGGCGTCCTCGCCGCCACCGGCGGTTACGCGCAGGCCGACTCGGGGGCGCAAGGCGGCGCCTCGGACTCCCCGGGCGTGCTCTCGGGCAACTCGGTGCAGGCGCCGGTGCACGCGCCGGTCAACGTCTGCGGCAACACCGTGAACGTGGTCGGGGTGCTCAACCCGGCGGTGGGCAACAAGTGCGCCAACAAGGGCGGCGACTCCGGTCGCCACCAATCCGGCGGCGGATCGAACGCCGGAGGGTACACGGGCAACTCGCCCGGCGTGGGCTCGGGCAACCAAGTCCAGGTTCCGGTGGACGTGCCGGTCAACGTCTGCGGCAACAGCGTCTCAGTCGGCGGTGTGGGCAACGCGGCCACGGGCAACGACTGCTCGAACACCGGTGGCGGGCACGGGGCGACGCCGCCCGGGTACGGCGAGCCCAACCCTCCGGGAAAGCCCGGTCAGCCGGGTGACCCCGGGGACCCGGGTCAGCCGGGCAAGCCGGGGGAGCCCGGTAAGCCGGGACAGCCCGGTGACCCGGGCAACCCCGGGGACCCGGGCAACCCCGGTGACCCGGCCCGGCCCGGAGGACCCGGCGGCGACGGTGGACCGGGCCGGCCCGGTGGTGGCGTGGACCTGGGCTCCTCGAACCCGAACGACCCGGGCGCCCAGGCCGTCTCGCAGCCCAAGGGTTCAGAGCAGCTGGCGCAGACCGGCAGTGAGCTGCCGCTCGGTCTCGCGCTGCCGGTGGGCGCGGGCGCGCTGCTGATGGGCGCCGTGCTCTACCGCAAGGCTCGCGCCTCCGCGTGAAACGACGCCATGGCACGGCAAAACGTGTCATGGCACCACAAAAGCCCCCAGGGGTAGGCGAGCACGCCCCCGCGGGGGTCGACGGAGCGGGCCCCGCACGCGCGGGGCCCGCTCCGTTTCAGCCGTCCCTCGTCACCACGTGGCACGCACCTGGCGGATGATCCGCCGGCGCAACCGCACCCTGCGGCTGCCGTCCGGGTGGAGGCTGAGGCGGTCCAACTCCCAGTGTCCGTACTCGGCATGGTCCGTCAGCAGTCGTGTCGTTTCCTTGCGGGAGACCCCGCGCGGCACGTACACGTCGACAAATTCGTATTCCGGCATCGCATCTATTGTGCGTGTGGAGGCCGTGTACGGATAGCGTCTGCACTATGTCTGATGCTGCGCAGCCCACCGCTGCCGAGGTACGCGCCGCCGCCGAGGCGGTCAAGGCCGCGCTCGACCGTCACCTGGCGGCGGTCGAGCGCAGGACGGGTGAGGACGACCCGGCCGTCTACGAGGCGTTCAACGAGCTGGCCGCGGCCGCCGAGGAGTACGACGAGCTCCTCTACGACCGCTATGACGAGGTCACTCCCTTCGAGATCCCCGGCACCGAGGACGCGCTGCCGTACACCGGGCCGGAGGAGCCCAACGCGCTGAGCGTGCTGATCCGCCGGGACTACACGGTGGTGGAGCCGCAGCGGCTGCTGGCGCAGGCGCAGCGGGTGGAGGCCGTGGAGGAGTCCGGGGCCGCGGCCGCGGGCTTCGACGCCGCGTCCGGGACTGTGCACGGCGCCCTGGGCGTCCTCTTCGGGGAGTTCGAGCCCGACGAGATCGCCTCCCGGCACAAGGAGTTCGGTCTGGAGGAGGGCGACTCCACGCTGTGGGTCACCGCCGCGGACGAGCCCGCCGAGCCGGGCGAGTGGCTGGAGGCGCCGTTCGACCACGCCGATCCGCATCAGGTGGTCTGCCGCTTCGACGTCAGTGCCGTCTTCGACGAGGAGGCCGGGGCGGACCTCGACGACGGCATCGAGGACGCCGTCGAGTCGGAGCTCGACGAGGACGAGGATCTGGAGCCGCTGGACGCGGATCGCTGAGGGTCCCACCAGTTCGTACTGGTTCGTAACGGTCCGTACTGGTTCACACGGTGGCGGTCACCGGGCGGAGAGCCCGGTGACCGCCACCGGTGTGTCAGGGGCCGAAGGCCGGGAGCCGGGGCCCGGAGAGCCGGGCCCCGCGGTCCGAAGGCCGGGATCCGCGGCGGGCGTCAGCCGGTCGCCGGGACCTGGGCCCTGAGCAGGGCCGGCAGCCGGGTCGTACGCGGCTTCGCGGCGATCTCGGCCACCGCGCGCGGCAGTGCCTGATCCACGCCGTGGACCACGGAGAGGTGCTGCTCGGCGCGGCCGAAGGCGGTGTAGATCCAGGGCCGGGTGAGCGCTTGGGCGGCATCCCCGGGCAGGACCACGACCGCGGCGGGCCACCGGGCGCCGACCGCCTGGTGCGCGGTGATCGCCCAGCCGTGCCGCACGGTCTGCTCCACCCGCTCCTTCGGTACGACGACGGGGGCGCCCGCGCACTCCAGGTGCAGCCCGTCGGCGTCGGCCTTCACCACCTGGCCCGGGACCGTGCGGCCCGGCGAGGGGGAGTACGCGATCCGGTCACCCGGGTCGAAGCCGCCGAAGCGGCCCGGGCCGGGGTTGAGCCGCTCCTTCAGCGCGGTGTTGAGCGCGCGGGTGCCCGCCGCGCCGCCGTGGCCCGGGGTGATCACCTGGGTCTGCCCGGCCGGGATCCCGATGGCCCGCGGCACCGAGTCCGCGATCAGCTGCACGGTCCGGTGGACCGCCTCCCCGGCGTCGCGCACCGGGACGATCACGACCTCCTTGCCGGGGGCCGCCACCTGGTTCAGCTCGCCGATGCCGATGCCCGAGACCAGCTCGCCGATGGGGCCGGGGTCGGGGGTCCGCGAGGCGACCTGTGGGCACGCGCGTGCGGCGAGCAGATCCGCGAAGACCCGGCCGGGGCCCGCCGACCACAGCACCCCGGGGTCCCCGCTCAGCACGAGCCGGGCCCCGTCGGGCAGCGACTCCGCGAGCATCGCCGCGCTCTCCACGTCGAGCTGCGGTGCGTCGAGCACGATCAGGAGGTCGGTCCGCAGCAGGCCGTCCGTGTCCCGCCCCGGGCCCTCGGCCCCGGAGAGCAGTCCGGCGACGGTGGTCACGGCCTCGTGGGGTTCGGCACCGCCGACCGTGCTGTCCTGCGGCTCGTCCGTGCCTCGGGCTTCCTCCACGGTGGCGAGCAGCGCGGCGAAGCGGCGGCGGCCGTCCGGGGTGTGGGCGGCGGCGCACAC
>NZ_JAPWHT010000433.1:0-8683 GCF_027270795.1 Streptomyces sp. ActVer | reverse complement strand
AGCGTGACGGCCTCGGCCAGCGACGGGCCCGGCACGAAGGCGGTCGCCAGCCAGGGCCCGCGGGCCGCCGGCTCCGCCGCGGTCACCGGGATGACCCACTGTCCGGTGAGCCCGCTCGCCGCCTCGGCCTCGCGCCGGAACCGGGCCCGGAAGTCGTGGTCGGCCGCGTACTCGGCGCGGATCACCTTCAGCGCGACCAGCGCCCCGCCCGTCGAACGGGCCAGGTAGACCACGCCCATGCCGCCCGCGCCGAGCCGGCCGAGCAGCCGGTAGCCGCCCACGAAGGGCGGGTCGCCCGGTTTCAGGGCGCGCACTGCCGAGTGCCCCTCGGACGGCGTCCCGCTCACCGCTACACCTTGGAGGGGGCATCACCGAGGAAACGGAACCGGCCGCCCTCGACCTGATGCAGGAAGATGCCCCAGCCGGCGAACGTGCCGTCCTCCGGCTTGAACGAGAACTCCTTGGTGATGCCCTTGTAGCGGCTCTTGCGGAGCAGGCCCACCAGCTCTTTGCGCCCCGGCGGCCGTCCGCCCTTCGTGGCCTTCTCCAGCTCCTGGAGGACGAGGCTGACGGTGTCGTACGCCTCGGCCGCGTAGTAACCGGGCGCGGCGCCGAAGCGCTTGCGGAAGGCGGCGGTGAAGGTCGCCGCGGCCGGAACGGATACGGGGTCGATGAAGGACGCGGTCATCAGCCATCCCTCGGCCGCGTCCCCGGCCAGCTCCAGGAACGCCGGGTCGATCACGGCCTGTGAGGCGAGCCGCGGCCGGTCGAAGCCGGCCGCCGCCAGTTCGCGGGCCACCAGGGCGGCTCCCTCCGTGTAGCCGGCGTAGATGAAGGAGCCGATCCCGGCCCGCAGCATGTCGGCCACGACGGGTCCCATGTCCTGCGTGTCCTCCGGGACCACTCGGGGGTAGGCCGGCCGGCCCAGTTGGCGCAGCATGGTGGCGTTGATCCCGGCGGACTCCTGGGCGTACGTCTGCGCGGTGCGGTCCTGGAGGAGGCCGGGGCGCAGGGCCCCCTTCTGCTTCATGAGATAGACGCTCATGGGGAGCGAGAGGGCCGCGTCGCTCGGGCGGCAGTGCACGAAGGACCGGTACTCCCGCGAGGTCAGGAGCAGTCCTCCGGCCGAGACCGACAGCAGGGACAGCAGCGCCTCGTCGTACGTGCCGAGGACCGCCTGGGCCGTCTCGTCGTTGGTCGGGCCGAGCACGGCGAGGACATCGGCGTCCTGGATCAGCTTCTTCGCCGCGGCCGGCGCCCGACCCGCGCTGCCCCCGTCGTCCACGGTCTTCAGAGTGATCTCGAAGGGCTTGTTCCTGCGGGCGTTGAACTGCTCGACCGCCAGCCGCGCGCCCCGCTCCTGCGCCTCTCCCGCCGTCCGCCGGGACCCGCTCAGATCCGCCTGTACGCCGATGGCCCAGCGGCGGGCCCGCGGCGTCGACGCGCCCGGCGTGTCCTCGTCGCGCAGGGCGGCCCAGGCCGCGGTTCCGCCCGCCGCCATGAGCACCGCCGCGCCGGAGGCCAGGAGCAGTCGCCGTCGGCCGGGCGACGGCGGCTCTGCCTCCTCCGGTGGTCCGGCAGGTGCTTCGGCGGCGGTCGGCTCGATGTCGGGAAGTGCCAGCATTTCGGACGAGCGATCCGCGATTCCCCGTACGACGTCCTCGGGCAGCCAGTCGATCTGCCCGCCCTCGGGGACCGCATCCTCGACCAGCAGTACCGTGCCGAACTGCTCGGCCGTCGGACGGTCCGCCGGGTCCTTCGCCAGGCACAGCCGCAGCAGCGTCAGCAGCTCGACGCCTTCCGTCTCCTCCTCGGCCTCGATACCGGACAGGTCGGGCTCGTCGTGGACCGTGCGGTAGAGCAGGGCGTCGGCCGTGCCGGTGCCGAACGGCGGACGGCCGCTCGCCGCGTACGCCAGCAGGCAGCCCAGCGAGAAGATGTCGCTCGCCGGGCCCACCGCCGCGCCGCGTGCTTCGGCCTGCTCGGGGGAGAGGAAGCCGGGTGTGCCGACGACCAGGTCGGTGGAGGTGATCGCGGTCTCGTCCGTCGCACGGGCGATACCGAAGTCGATCAGGCGCGGGCCGTCCACGGCGAGCAGGACGTTGGCGGGCTTGACGTCGCGGTGGACCAGCCCGGCCGCGTGCACCTCGCGGAGCGCGGCGGCGAGCATCCTGGCCAGGACGCGCACGCTGCGGGTGGGCAGCGGCCCGTGGCGGGCGACCGCCTCCTCCAGCGAGGGACCAGGCACGAAGGCGGTGGCCAGCCAGGGCTCGTCCGCGTCCGGGTCGGCGCCGGTGACCGGGACCGCCCAGGGGCTGGTCACCCGGCGGGCCGTCTCGACCTCACGGCGGAACCGGGCGCGGAAGTCCGGCTCGTCCACGTACTCGGCCTGGATGACCTTGACGGCGGCCAGGGATCCGGCCTCCGTACGGCCGAGATAGACCACGCCCATGCCGCCCGCGCCGAGGCGGGCCAGCAGCCGGTGTCCGCCGATCGAGGCGGGGTCGGTGGGGAGCAGACGCTCGCTCATCGCGTCGCCTCCAGCTCGGTCTCGACGCGGTTCAGCATCTGGACCGATCCCTGCCGCAGGGCGGAGTTGACATCCTCGTCGGACCGCCCCTCGGCACCCCTGCCGACGACGGCCACGGTGACCTGGCCCAGACGGCTCTGTATCCAGTAGTAGTAGAGAGGACCCCCCAGTTCACCGCTGTAGTACTCGCCGCCTTCCGTGAGCGTGTCCTCGGAGGTGAAGTTGCCCATCAGGCCGAAGTGCGCGCCCTGGGAGAGCAGTCCGCTGATCCGCTCGTTCTGGCGGAGCTGCTGATCGGGGCAGCGCAGCGCCTCCTCCAGGGTCCCTGCCATCTCCCAGTCGGCGTCCTTCACGGCCCGGTGCACGGTGACGGTCGCGGTGACGCGGATCGGGCCCTTGCCGTCCTCCGCGGGCAGCTCGCTGTTGCGGGTGAGGTTGGCGAGCACTGTCGAGGGCAGCGGCTCGCGCTGCCAGACACAGTCCTGGTCGAGTACGGGCCAGGAGGCGGGGTCGCTCTCGTACGGGCTGTGCCTGACGAAGCCGGGGCCCCAGTCGGCGGGTGCCGCCGCGACGGTGCGGGCCAGGCGTAGGGCCGCTGCACGGGTCTTCGGCGCGCGGTCGGGATCGGGGGCGAAGTCCAGGCTCGTGGCACCGGCGCTCGGACTCGGGCTCGGGCTGGAGCGGGTGTCACCGCTCGCGGCGGCTCGCGGGGATCCGGTGGTCCTGGTATCGGCGGGCTTGGCGGCTCCGCCGCCCCCGTCGTCTCCATCCCCTGAGCAGCCGGCCAGCAGCAGCCCGGTGGCCAAGACGCCGACACACAGCTGCACACGTCTTCGGTACACCATCAGCTCCCCCCAACTCCCCACGCCCGTACGCGCGTTCCTCCCCCGCTGGGAGCGTAGCGACTATGCCCCTGGGGTACTACGGCCTTGCCGGAGTCCGTTGTTCCTTGTTCCTGGCCGCTCATCCGTGGCAGCGGTTTCTGGAGGCGATCCTGTATAACGGCAGGAGGCCGCAGAGCCGGAAGAACCAGAAGGACGAGCAGGACCAGAGGACGGGAGGGCAGCCGATGACACGGACCTGGGCGCAGCTGAAGCCCGCCGTCCTGCTGTTCGTCCTCCTTCTGCAGGTGGCGCTCCTCGACACCGGCAGCCTCGCCGGAGCCGTCGCCGTCACGTTCGCGGCGACCGCAGCGGCCGGGTCCGCGCTCGCCGCCTGTTCCCTCATCGCCTCACGGCTCGCGCCCGCCGTACCCCGTACACGGGTCCGTACGGCCATCCGCGACCGTGAGAAGCGCACGGCGTTCCTGCCGCAGCGCGACCCCGACGCCCGGGGGCGCAGGCGTCCCCGAGCACCCGGCCGTTCCCTCCTGACGGCCGCGTAGGGGACCACTCTTCGGGACTTCGGGTCTTGCGGACGCTCTCAGAGCGCCCGCAGGAGACTTCCGGAGAGCCTCAGCAGACCCCCTCGCGGGTCGTCATGCCGACGTACGTCACGTCTCATCTCCTCGGCACGACGAGACCCACGGAGGGCTCATCCATGTCCGGCTTCTCTTCCCTCTTCTCTTCCTTCATGTCCGCGTTCGCGAGCCTCGTCGAGGGGCTCGCCGAACTGCTCGAACCGCTCTTCCAGGCCTCCGCCGCGGCCGCCGCGATCGTCCTGTTCACCGCGCTCGTACGACTCCTCGTGCATCCCCTGTCCCGGGCCTCGGCTCGCGGGCAGCGGGCGCGGGCCGCCCTGCAGCCGCAGATCGCCGCGCTGCGCAAGAAGCACGGCAAGAACCCCGAGAAGCTCCAGAAGGCGGTGCTGGAGCTGCACGCCAAGGAGAAGGTCTCGCCGCTCTCCGGCTGCTTGCCCAGCCTCTTCCAGCTGCCGGCCTTCTTCCTCCTCTACCACCTGTTCTCCAACTCGCAGATCGGCGGCGAGGCCAACTCGCTGCTCGCCCATCAGCTCTTCGCCGCCCCGCTCGGCGGCCGGTGGACGGACGCCCTCGGCGACGGCGGGGTCCTCGGGGGCGCCGGGCTGGTGTACCTGGCCCTGTTCGTGATCGTCGCGGCCGTCGCCACCTTCAACTACCGGCGTACGAAGCGGATGATGGCCGCCAGTGCTCCGGTGGCCGCGGCCGGCGGCGACCGGGGCGAGCAGCAGGTCCCCGGGCTCGGCGCGATCACCAAGGTCATGCCGCTGATGTCCTTCCTCACGCTGTTCACCGTGGCGGTGGTGCCGCTGGCCGCCGCGCTGTACGTGGTGACCAGTACGACGTGGAGCGCGATCGAGCGGGCCGTGCTGTACCGGGACATGCCGGGGGCCGCGCCGGCCGCCGCCGTACTCGGCTGACGCGGCGGGGGCGGCGGGGGCAGCGGGGGGCGCGTGGCTTGGGCGGGTGGTTACGGTCCAGTCCGTGAACCGGGTCTTGCGGACTGGACGTCGACCTTGGACGATCGACCAGTCCTCCGATGGCTGCACCCGTCGGACGGGCCGCCCGCGATCAAGGGAGATTGTGATCATGAAGCTGCTGCGAGTCGGTACGACAGGGGCCGAGCGGCCCGCGCTCCTCGATGCCGAGGGAGTCCTGCGGGACCTGTCGGGCGTCGTGCCGGACATCGACGGGGCGCTGCTCGCCGACGACGCGGCGCTCGGCCGGATCCGTACCGCCGCCGAGGCCGGGGAACTGCCCGTGCTCGACGCGGACGGGGTGCGGGTCGGCCCGCCGGTCGCCCGGATCGGCAAGGTCGTCTGCATCGGCCTCAACTACCACGACCACGCCAAGGAGACCGGTGCCGAGCCGCCCGCCGAGCCGGTGATCTTCTTCAAGGCGGCGGACACGGTCGTCGGGCCGTACGACACCGTGCTTGTGCCGCGTGGCTCGGTGAAGACCGACTGGGAGGTCGAGCTGGCCGTCGTCATCGGGCGTACGGCCCGGTATCTCGGTTCGCACGAGGAGGCGCTCGCCCATGTCGCCGGGTACGCGGTGGCGCACGACGTGTCCGAGCGGGAGTTCCAGATCGAGCGGGGCGGGACCTGGGACAAGGGGAAGAACTGCGAGACGTTCAATCCGCTCGGGCCGTGGCTCGTGACGGCGGACGAGGTTTCCGACCCGCAGGGGCTGGGCCTGAAGCTGTGGGTCAACGGCGAGTTGCGGCAGGACGGGAGTACGTCCGACCAGATCTTCCCCGTTGCCGAAGTCGTGCGGTATGTGAGTCAGTTCATGACTCTTTATCCCGGGGATGTCATCAATACCGGGACGCCGGCGGGGGTTGCGCTGGGGATGCCTGAGCCCAAGCCGTTCTTGCGGGCGGGGGATGTTGTGGAGCTGGAGATCGAGGGGTTGGGGCGGCAGCGGCAGGAATTCAAGCCGGCGTAGCGCTCCGCTGGGGGGCGGGGGACTGCGGTGCGTTGTTGGGCGCGGGGCCGTTGTGGCTGGTCGCGCCCACGCGGCGGAGCCGCAAAATGTCACAGCCCCGCGCCCCTAAAAGACTGCGCAGTTCCCCGCGCCCCCAAAAAAGCCAAGAGACTGCGCAGTTCCCCGCGCCCCCAAATAAGCCAAAAGTCCCCCGTGCCTTAGAGCGTTGCCGAGAAACGTTCCAGGGCCTCTACCACCATTGCGTGGTCCTCCAGTTGGGGGAGGCCCGAGACCACCACCGTGCCGATCACGCCGGCGCCCTTCACCGTGATCGGGAAGGCTCCGCCGTGGGCCGCGTAGACGTCGGGGTCCAGGCGGGAGGAGTCCTCGAAGGTGGTGTTCTTGGCCCGGAAGCGGGTGCCGATGAGGAGGGACGAGGCGGCGTAGCGGTCGACCACTCGGCGTTTGCGGTCTATCCAGGCGTCGTTGTCGGGGGTGGAGCCGGGGAGGGCGGCGTGGAAGAGCTGCTGGCCTCCCCGGCGGATGTCGATGGCGACCGGGGCGTTGCGCTCGCGGGCCAGTTCGACGAGGAGCGTGCCGAGGGCCCATGCGTCGTCGTACGTGAAGTGAGGGAGCGTCAGGCGGCGCTCCTGCTCCTCCAGTTCGGCGACGGTCGGTGCGGTGGGGGTGCTCACAGGGTCACCGTCACGTTCTCGCGGGCCGAGCGGCGCGCGCCTTCCAGGACGTCCAGGGCGGCGGCGGCCTCCAGGGCGGTGACCGGGTTCCCGCCGGTGCCGCTCAGGGCGGCGGCGACGGCCGCGTAGTACGCGGGGTACGCGCCCGGAACGCTCGGCACCGGGGCGCCGCCGCCGGTCGCCGGGGATTCTCCGGAGCCGACGCGGCCCCACAGCTCCTCGGGCTCGACGCCCCACTCCTTCTCCTTGCCCGCGACCGGGCGCTCGCCGTCGCGCAGGGCGGCCTCCTGGGGGTCGAGGCCGTACTTCACGTAACCGGCCTTCGAGCCCAGCGTGCGGAAGCGCGGGCCGAGTTGGGCGGTCGTCGCGGAGGCGTAGAGGTGGGAGCGGACGCCGTTCGTGTGCGTGACCGCGATGAACGTGTCGTCGTCGGCCTCCGCACCCGCGCGGCGTACGTCCGACTCCGCGTACACCGAGGCCGCCGGGCCGAAGAGGACCAGTGCCTGGTCGACCACGTGGCTGCCGAGGTCGTACAGCAGACCTCCGACCTCTGCCGGGTCGCCGGACTCGCGCCAGCCGCCCTTGGGCTCGGGGCGCCAGCGCTCGAAACGGGACTCGAAGCGGTAGACGTCACCGAGGGCGCCCTCGGTGATCAGCTTCTGGAGGGTCAGGAAGTCGTTGTCCCAGCGGCGGTTCTGGAAGACGGAGAGCAGCAGCCCGCGCTCGTCGGCGAGGGCGGCGAGCTCGCGGGCGTCCGCCGCCGTGCCCGCGATCGGCTTGTCGACGACGACCGGCAGGCCCGCCTTGAGGGCGGCCGTGGCGATCGGGACGTGCGTCCTGTTCGGGGACGCGATGACGATCAGGTCCAGCTCGTGGGCGCGCGGCCACAGTTCGTCGGGGGTCGCCGCGATCCGTACGTCCGGGAACTCGTCCCTCGCCTGCTGCTGCCGGTCCGCGTTCGACGTGACGACCGTGTCGAGGGTCAGGCCCTCGGTGGCGGCGATCAGCGGGGCGTGGAAGACGGAGCCCGCGAGGCCGTAGCCGACGAGGCCTACGCGGAAGGGGCCCTCGCGGACGGGGCCTTCGCCGAGGGAGGTGCCAGTGCCTGTACCAGTCATGTCATCCACTTAAGCAACGCTGTTGCCAAAGTGCAAGCGCGAGGGACAATGGGGCTGTGGACGCACGCGATACAGGGAGGATCTGAGTGACTGGGATCGGGGCTGGTTCCGGAGCGGCCCGGGTGGGCGGCGGGGTGAACCTGCTCGCGCTGCGCAGTCACAACGCCGCCCTGCTGCTCGATCTGCTGCGGCGCGCCGGGCGTACGGGGATGAGCCGCCTCGAACTCGCGGAGCGTACGGGGCTGACGCCTCAGGCCGTCAGCAAGATCACCGCCCGTCTGCGGGAGGACGGGCTGGTGACCGAGGCCGGACGCCAGGCCTCCACGGGCGGCAAGCCGCGCACGGTGCTGCGGCTGGTGCCGGAGGCCGGGCACGCGGTGGGGCTGCATCTCGACCGGGACGAGCTGCGGGTCGTGCTCGTCGATCTCACCGGGGCGGTCGTGGGGGAGCGGTGTGCTCCGCTGGATCTGGGGGCCGGGGCGGACGCCGTGTTCGACGTGGTCGTGGCGGAGTTCGGGGAGGTGGTGGCGGGGCTGGGAAGTGCCGCGTCCACCGTTCTCGGGGTTGGTGTTGCCATGCCTGGACCCCTCGATCACACGCATGGCGTGCTGCACCGGGTGACCGGGTTTCCCGCGTGGGACGGCTTTCCCCTGCGTGATGCGCTGGCTCGGCGGCTCGGAGTGCCGGTCGTGCTGGACAAGGACACGAACGCCGCTGCGCTCGGGCTGGCGGTCGGCGGTGAGGCCGGGGCCTTCGCGTATCTCCATCTCGGTACGGGGCTGGGGGCCGGGCTCGTCCTCGGTGGGGCCGTGCATCGTGGGTCCCGGACCGGGGCGGGTGAGTTCGGGCACCAGGTCATTCAGCTGGACGGGCCGCCCTGTTCTTGTGGCAACCGGGGGTGCGTCGAGGCGTTGTGCCTGGCGGCGGTGGCTCGGGGCGATGTGGACGAGGCCGCGCGGGTTCTTGGCGAAGGGGCCGCGAACCTTGTGGGGCTTCT